>CAYYWK010000108.1:0-8015 GCA_964475345.1 uncultured Desulfobulbus sp. | reverse complement strand
GCCGCAGACAAAGACAACCGGCATGCCCATAACGCCAACCTCCCCTTTTTTTCCGTCAAGCCGCACTGCAGAAATACGTTTCGAACCTGCCGTTATCCTCCACCCTTTCTGGTATCCCCCCCCCCCCACCGCACGTTCCCACAGACGCTCAGAACTTCCTCCCTTCGATGCGCCGCCTGGTACGTGGAAACTTTTCAATCTCTGTATGCGGCAGGAACATGGCCGCCACATAGTTGCTCATGTAGGAAGGTGTCTCGGAAAGCTCGAAATTGGTCATTTTCTTGGTAACTTCGACCACATCCTTGCGAATCCTGTTGGTCAGCGAACTCATTCTTGCACCCATCAGCGAACCGTTGCCGATAAAGGTCACCCGGTCCGCGTCGATCTCAGGCAGCAGGCCGATGGTCATCGCCCTGTCGAGATCGATGTAGCTGCCGAATCCCCCGGCCAGGATGATGTGCTCTATCATCTCCATGGTCAGGCCGACCTCTTCCAGCAGGGTCATGCAGCCGCTATAGATTGCGCCCTTGGCACGGATGAGGTTGTCGATGTCTGGTTCGGTCAGGACAATGTCCCTATCTATCTGGGTTTCCTCGCGCCAGGCAAGGACGTACTCCCAGATGCCGCTGCTATTGCGGATCCGCGGCGTGTGCAGGTCCCGGTTGAAGTGACCCCGGTTGTCAATCACGCCCATTTCGAGCATCTCGGCGGTCATGTTGATCAGCCCCGAGCCGCAGATGCCTTTCGGCCGGACGTTGCCGATGGTGACCAGCATCGGTTCAAAAGTCACCGGGTCGAGGGAGAAATCCTCGATCGCCCCCTTGGCCGCCCGCATCCCGAATTCGATGCCCCCCCCCTCGAAGGCCGGTCCGGCGGAACAGGCGGTACACGCCAGCCAGTCCTTGTTGCCGATAACGATCTCGGCGTTGGTGCCGATGTCGAGAAACAGGGTCAACTGCTCGCTGCGATAGACTCCCGAACCCATCACCCCGGCGACGATATCGCCGCCGACGTAGCTTGAAATACCAGGGTACAGCAGGGCAATGACTTTGTCGTTGATCTCGATGCCGAGAGTCGACGCCCCGAATGGCGGGTACAGGGAGGAGGCCGGCACGTAGGGCGCCCGCCTCAGGTAGCGTGGCTCGATATCGAGCAGCAGCTGGGTCATCGTCGTATTGCCGGCGAGGGTGATGGTGGCGACATTGTCGCGATCGACTTGGGCCTGGCGGAACATCTCGCCGATGACCTTGTTGATCGTGGCAACTACCACCTCCTGCAGGCGCTTGCGCCCTTCCGGCTTCTCCGCGTAGATGATACGGCTGATGACGTCCTCACCATAGCTGATCTGGCCGTTGAAGTCACCATACTCGCCAAGGCACTCGCCGCTGTTGAGGTCGATCAGCTGGCCATAGACGGTGGTTGTACCGATATCCATGGCGATGGCGTAGTTGGCAGCCGTGGTGTCTCCCGCCTGGACGTCGATGACCATTGTCTTGCCATCATCACGCACCGGCCGGACCAGCGTGACCGTAACCTGAAATCCGTCCTGCCTGAGCACATTCGGCAACTTGCGGATAACCGGCAGGGTCAGTTCAAGCTTGTGCTCATTCCCCTTCAATTTGAGATATTCGATGAGCCGGGTGACATCCGGCATGTTGTTCTGGGCATCCGGCGGCGAAAGCCGGAGAAAGACCTTCTCCACCGGCGGGATGAACAGCCCCTGTTCCTTGAGGCTGCTGAAATCCATATGGCGGATCGCTGCAGTCCTCCTCGGTGAGGCCATCCGGTTGAGGACGCTGGCATCGATCGCCGATTCCACGGGAATCCGCACCGCAACATCCTCGGTCACACCGCAGAGGCAGGCCAGTCTGTACCCCTTGGCCGCATCCTCAGGGCGCAGCCGTTCCGATATGCCTTCTGCGACCTTGCCCTGCTCGATCAGCACTCGACACTTGCCGCAGACCCCTTCCCCGCCGCAGGAGGCGTTGATATGCACGCCGGCACTGAGGGCAGCCCTGATCAGACTGTCGCCGACTGGAACATCTATCTCCCTGTTATGAGGAAGAAATGTCACCTTGCACGTTCGCATTCGCTCAGTCCACACAGGTGCACGAACTGCCGGCCTCAGCTTCAGCCGTCACCATATGCGCTGCACAGCCCCCGCCTCGGAATTCCGTAACTGCCAGTGCAGCTGGAAATGCAACGGCCTCGTTCAGCATCCTGCGGGTTCTCCTCATTATATCCGCCGGTTTGCACGCATAGGTTTTTCTATAGATACTCCAGTCTGCACAGAAACGTTCATTCTTTTTCCTCGCAGACTGTATCATTTGCACTGATACGAACATTTCCCATTCACCGTCATTGCCAGTAATTCCCATTCACAGAGAAAATCACAACGGCGCCGGAAATCCGCCGGCACGCCATCTCTGTCGTGCACCGCTGCGCCCTCCCGGTACAGCCCGCTTCAATAGTATGGTGCTATACTGATTTCGAGCTTTTCCAGCCCCTCCACACCTCTCACCGCCTCTTCGATCCTGACGGAGATCGCCGCCGACTGTTCCATCGGCGCCTTGATGTGGATATGAACCCCGCCTTCTTCGACAAAGACACCGGCCGTCGGGAAATCGAACAGCGCCGTCCTCACCTCGGCCGTCAAGGCCAGGTCCCGCAGTTTCCTGGCGGAGGCGACCGTCGGCTGAAAGCAGGGGAAATCGACCGCCCTGGCAATCAGCTCCACCGCATTATCACTGCTCATCAAGCTGATATTGAGGACCATGTCATACAATCCCGGATCGACGATGTCTATCCCGTAGAGCAGCAGGGCCCACTTCCTTCTCTCCTCGTCATCGATTTTCAGCTGCCGCCTTGCTTCATCGCGGGAAATTCCGGCTCGGGACGCCTCGGAAGCCACCCGCTCCTCCAGGTCGGCGATGATCCGCACTTTCAATACATGACTGACATCACGAAGGAAAAACTGCCCAGCCAGCCCATGGTAAACGCAGCGGTCATTCTTCAGAAGTCGCAGCAGGGACGAGGAAATGAAGTTTATATACCGCTCGCGGCCGAAGGAAAGTCGTTCCAGGATCTGCACGGCATGCTGAAAATCGTGCATGACCTTGAGTTCGGGAAGGTCGTACTCCGTGCTCGATTCCAGGATGGTGTCCCTGGAAATGCAGGCATACCCCAAGGTATCGGCCAATTTCTGCGCCACTTCCTTTCCCCGGTAATAACTGCCCCGGGATATGCTGATGATCGCCATGGCCCGCCTCCACTCAAGCGTGCGTTTCCCTGGGGTTCCCTTCGGTCATTTGCCGGCGGCCAGGCATGCCTTCGGGTCAAAAGTCTGCTTGCACTGCGGACAGGTGACCTTCTTTTCGATCTCATCCGAGAACAATTCCAGCTCCGCCTTGCAGGCCGGGCAAACAACCTTAACTGCGCTCAGTGACTTGTTGCTTTCAAATCCGGGACAATGCTGGTCTGTCATGACTTTTCTCCTTCTTCTATCGAATCACTCATTGCCCGGTCTCCGTTTGGAAACCACGCGTCATCTCTGTTCAGACAAAAAGGGGACGGCGCCTCACTCGGAGGCCTTACCCTGCTTTTCAAGCCGTCGTCTTTCCTTCTCCAGAAAATGAATGGCGCAGGATTGACGATATTTGCAGTACAACTCGGGGTCACTACAGGAAAGGCAGGCCTCACAAAGATAGTGCTTGTGCTTGAGGCACATGTATGCAGCTTCCACGTCCGGGTGATTCCTGCACTTTCCCATCACTGCCGTCGCCTGGGGCTTGGGGTCGCTTATTTCTGTCCCAGACGCAGCCAGGCCGACTTGACGGTGTTCTTCATCAGCATCGCAATCGTCATCGGGCCGACACCACCAGGCACCGGCGTAATCTTGCCGGCAATCTCCTTGGCGGCGTCAAAATCGACATCCCCTTTGAGTATTGCCTTGCCCGTCGTTTCATTGACGCCAACCCGATTGACACCGACATCGATGACAGTGGCGCCGGGCTTGATCCACTCGGGTTTGACAAGATCCGGCACACCGGCTGCAACGACAAGAATGTCGGCGCGCTTGCAGTGGGAGGCGAGATCCTTGGTGCGGGTGTGAACGATCGTCACCGTGCTGTTGGCGCCCGGTCCCTTCTGGGCCATCATGATCGCGATAGGTTTGCCGACGATGTTGGAACGGCCGACGACGACCACCTCGGCCCCCGAAGTCTCGGTTTTCGAGCGCACGATCAGTTCCTGGATACCGGCCGGGGTACAGGGCGGGTATTTGACTTCACTGCCGCCGATCATCAGGCGGCCAACGTTGACGGGGTGGAAGCCGTCGACATCCTTGTCGGGGTCGATGGCATTGAGGACTTTCTTCTCGTCAATATGCTTTGGCAGCGGCAATTGCACGAGAATGCCGTCGATCGCCGGATCGTTGTTGTATTTATCAATCAGGGCGAGGAGATCTGTCTCCGGGATATCCACCGGCTGGCTGTCCTGGACTTCGTGGAAACCAAGTTCCTCCGCGGTTTTGATCTTCAGGGTGACATAGCTGATGGAAGCCGGATTTTCGCCGATCAGGATGGTGACGAGGCCGGGACCACGACCGTGCTTGGCCTTCATCTGCCGGACCTCTTCGGACAGTTCGGCGAGGATTTCCTTGCGTATCTGGGTCCCGCTGATAAGCTCTGCTGTCATGCCTGCTCTCCTTTGGGTTGAGGAAACTGAGAACTCGCTGTGCAGCGCCCCGTCCCGCATGGGCATAGGGCGCCTGCGCAGACGGGCGCGTTTGTCCCGCCTGCGCACACGGATGAATCAGAATACGCCTTTGACCTTGCCGGTCTCCACATCGACATCAACCCTCTTGAATGCCGGGTTGGAGCTTGTTCCCGGCATCAGGCTGATGGCCCCGGCAACCGGCACGATGAAGCCGGCGCCGCCATAGGTGAGAACCTCACGAATGGTCAAACGCCAGTTTTTCGGGACACCCTTCAGCGAAGGATTGTCAGAAAGGGAGAGATGGGTCTTGACCATGCATATACCCATTTTGGCAAGTTTCGGGTCAGCCTGGAGCCGCTCGATGGATTTGTTCGCTGCGGGCGAATAGTCGACGCCATCGGCGCCATATACTTCTTTGGCAACCAGTTCGATCCGTTCCTTGATCGGCATGTCGAGATCGTAGAGGAATTTGAAATCGTTCTTGTCTTCGCAGGCCTCAACGACAGTTTTGGCGAATTCGATGGCTCCGTCACCACCCTTTTCCCAGTGCCTGGAAAGGGCCACCCGGGCGCCTTCGGCTTCGCACAGCTGACGCACCTTGGCGATCTCGGCATCGGTGTCGGTGTAGAAGGCGTTGATGCAGACGACCGGGCTGATGCCGGCCTTGCGGACATTGCGGATGTGATGGATGAGGTTGTCGCAGCCCTTGGCCACCCATTCGACGTTCTCCGTCTTGTATTCTTCGGGCATGGGCTTGCCGGGAACCGGGACCGGTGCGCCGCCATGGCACTTGAGGGCACGGATGGTGGCGACGACAACCGCACAGTCCGGTTTGAGCCCGGAATAGCGGCACTTGAGGTTCCAGAATTTCTCGAAACCGATGTCAGCACCGAATCCTGATTCGGTGACGTGGTAGTCAGCCAGCTTGAGGCCGATACGGTCGGCAATGATCGAGCTCTGACCGATGGCGATGTTGGCAAACGGCCCGGCGTGGACGATGACCGGCTGTCCTTCGAGAGTCTGCATCAGTGACGGATTGAGGGCCTCCACCATCCAGGCGGTCATCGCGCCGGCGACCTGCAGATCCTCAGTGGTGATCGGCTTGCCGGTTTTCGAATAGGCAACGACAATCTTGCCCATCCGCTCACGCATATCCTTGAGGTCGGTGGCCAGCGACAGGATCGCCATGACTTCGGAAGAAACGGCGATACCGAATTTCGATTTCATCATGAAGCCATCCGATTTACCGTTGACACCGTCAATACCGATAATGATGTTGCGCAGGGCCTGGCAGCAGAAATCCATGATGAAGCCCATCTCGATGTTGGTCGGATCGATGTCGAGACGTTTCATCTGGGACAGCCGTTCCAACTGCTCGTCGTTATAGTTGCGCTCATGTTGCAGCCTGGAGGTCAGGGCGACCATCGCCAGGTTGTGGGCGTTCATAATGGCGTTGATATCACCGGTGAATCCGAGTGAAAACGGAGTCAGCGGGATACACTGGGCGAGCCCCCCTCCCGCTGCGGAACCTTTGATATTCATGGTCGGGCCGCCGGATGGCTGTCGGATGGCAGCACAGACCTTTTTGCCTATTTTGCCCAAGCCCTGAACAAGGCCCATTGAAGAGGTGGATTTGCCTTCACCGAGCGGAGTCGGCGTAATGGCGGTGACATCGATGTACTTGCCGTTCGGTTTGTCTTTCAGTCGCTCGAGCACCCTGCGAAAATCGATTTTGGCAATGTAATGCCCGTGGGGGAGTAATTCATCCTTGGTAAGGCCCAACTGTTCGCCGATCTCATAGATCGTCTTCATGGTTTTTTCAGCGTCTTCAGCAATTTCCCAGTCCTGGTGTTTTGTTGGATCTAGCATATGGAATCCCTTTGACGTTGTTCCGATCAACGGGGCGACCGGAATTGTTTGATGAAATTCTACATCCGCGTGTTGGGCACAACTTGCCCAACACGCAGTCTTCCCATGCCACTTTTTCCCCGGAAAATCTTCGTTTCCGCCAGCAGAGGCCCCCGACCGCCCCGGACCGGTCCACATTCCGGAGACATACCCTTCCCTTTACCGCCTGAAAAAGTCAAAAACGGGTACCACACCAACACATAGAGATACAAAATTTATTTCAATGAAGTTGTAGCTTAACGGTAACGTCAAAGCAACTCATTTCTCACGTAAACCCCCAAAGTTAAAAATAAATACTAATGATATATATAATCATTATTCATGATTGATTTTTGCAGATTAAACCACTATTTTCTATTTTGCCAGACAAATTTCCGGAGACAGAATATGCCCCACACCATCCGTTTTCTTCCCGACAACATGACCATTGAAGTTGAGGACCAGGAAAATCTCCTGACCGCGGCGGCTGCCGCCGGCATCTATATTCCTGCCGCCTGCGGCGGCGAGGGAGTCTGCGGCAAATGCAGAATCCAGGTCGAGGAGGGATCTGTCAAAACGATCCACGGCGCCGGGCTGAGCGGAGAAGAATACAACCGCGGGGTCCGTCTGGCCTGCACCTCGCGGGTCACCTCCGACCTGGTGGTCCGCATCCCGGAGACGCTCCGGCCAGACGGCAGGGCTCTCTCCCGCCGGCCAAAATCCACCAGGCCGCTCTCGGCCCGTTCCCTGGCTCCGCTGGTTGGCTCCTGGGAAACAGTGCCGCCGGTGTGCAAGATCGCCCTCAAGCTGCCTCCGCCGACGCTCTCCGACAACATCTCCGACATGCAGCGCCTGCTGCGGGGGATCATGCAGGCCTTTCCCGACCGTCCCGAGCCGCAGTACGACCATACCGAGCTGCTGAAGGAACTGCCCTTTCTTCTCCGCGAGGCCGGCTGGCTGATAACCGTCATCCTCCTCCAGGGCAAACTGGCGGGAGACCCGAGCACCATTATCGCCGTCGAGGCCGGCGACACCACCGACCGCCTCTTCGGCCTGGCCTGCGATATCGGCACCACCACCGTCTGCGGCCAGCTGATCGACCTCAACCGCGGTGAAGTCATAGCCGAGTCCATGAACTACAACGCCCAGGTCGCCTGCGGCTCGGACATCATCTCCCGCATCGTCTTCTCGCTGAAAGGACAGGGCCTGAAGACCCTGCAGCGCAAGATCGTCGGCACCATCAATACCATCATCGAGGATGTCTGCCGCCGGGCCACCATCTGTCCGAGCGACATCAGCTACATCATGACCGCCGGCAACACCGTGATGTCTCACCTGCTGCTGGGCATCAGCCCCAAATTCATCCGCGAGGCGCCCTATGTGCCGGGGATGAGCATTTTCCCGCTGACCAA
>CAYYWK010000107.1:0-8030 GCA_964475345.1 uncultured Desulfobulbus sp. | reverse complement strand
GAATGGTCTCGACGATGGTAAAGCGTGGGCCGCAGTTGGTGCAATTGGTAAACGGGTAACGAAAACGGCGGTCAACGGGGTCGAGCAACTCTCTGAGGCAATCGTCGCAGATTGCAATATCGGGGGGAATAGCGGTGTTGGCAACAGCCCCTGCAGTGCTCTTAAGAATGGTGAACGTGCCGTGGGCGACCGGAGTAGTCAGTGGCTTTTTCTCGATGGAGATAATCCGGGCCAGGGGTGGAGGATGGTTTTGGAGGAAGTCCAGAAAGGACGCAAGCCTGTCGCTTCGAGCCATGGCCCTGATGACCACGCCGTCACTGGTGTTTGACACCGTGCCGGAGACCTCGAAGCGAGAGGCGAGGTTGTAGATGAAGGGTCGAAATCCAACGCCCTGGACGATGCCACGGACGAGGATTTCGACCCCGATCTGACTATGCTTTGGTGTGCTTAAACTTATCACCTGTGAAAATCGAGGAGATAAGCCCTTCAGGACCTTTCACGTCGTTCCAGATGCAGAGATAGACGTGGATCATGGCAAAGATCATGAACCACCACATCAGCAGGTGATGAATATAGCGGGACCACTGCTGATTGCCGAAAATTGCCACACCCCAGCCCTCCCAGAAGGTGGCCTCGGGGTAGAGCATGTAGAATCCGCTGATGATCTGGAAGATCGCGGCAAGAACGGTTATAACATAGGTCATTCCAGCGAGGACGTTGTGGCCGAGCCGCTCGTCGTGCTCATCACTTATGTAGCTATACTGGAGCAGTGTCTTTCCAAGATTGACGATATTCCGCTTGGTGATCGGCAGAACATCCCATATCCTTTCCTGGGCGTTGCCGAAAATGTACAGGAACAGGCGGATGATGATCGCCGCTGAAAAGACATAACCCGCTACGAAGTGCATGTAGCGCATCCAGGCCATCGGCCAGGACTGGCTGTATTCGAGCATGGTGTTGGTCCAGGGACCGTTGATGTAAAACCCGGTCACCACCAGCATGATGATGGAGAGGGCGAACATCCAGTGGAACAGCCGAAGCAGTATGCTCCAGCAATAGTGTTTTTCATACATTGTTCATACCTCCATATGGCTATTGCCGGGAAGAAAGATTACGTAGCGGAGTCGTCAATCAGAGAGCCTTGACCTTCATTACTTCCTTTCCTTCCGGATCCAACATGTGGACAGCGCAGGCAATACATGGATCGAACGAATGAATGGTCCGCAGTACTTCCAGTGGCCGCTCGGGATCTGCGATGGGGTTGTCCATCAGCGATGCCTCGTACGGACCGAGTTGTCCTTCCGCGTCACGCGGACCGGCGTTCCAGGTTGAGGGAACAACGCATTGGTAGTTCTTGATCTTGCCGTCCTGAATGACGATCCAGTGTGAAAGAGTGCCGCGCGGAGCCTCGTGGTAGCCGACACCTTTCTGCTCGCCCTTCGGAAATACCGGCGGGTTGAAGATCTCCAGATCGCCCTTGCCGATATTCTCGACTAGCAGATCCCAGTGCTTCAAAGCCAGGTCCGCCATCATGCCGGCGCGTACTGCACGTGCAGCGTGACGGCCGATGGTGCCCTGGAGGATCTCCGGGCCAACCGTGACGCCAGCCACGGTGCTGACCAGAGCGAGAAGGGCGTCAACAGATTTGACGGTCATCTCGTGACCCTGGGCGTAACCGACAAGCATCTGGGCCAGCGGACCGACCTGCATCGGTTTGCCTTGGAAGCGTGGGGCCTTCAACCAAGTATAGCGGCCTTCATCCTGGAAATCGGTGTATTTCGGCTCGGTGTCTTGCTCCCAAGGATGTTTGCTCCAGTCGCCGTTGTACCAGGCGCGGGCAATTGATTCCTGAACGTTTTCCTTGAAGTAGGCGTCGTTGAGGCCGACAATAGGCTTGACCGACTTGAGATCGCCGCCCATGATGGTTCCGCCCGGGAGATCGGCGGTCGTGGCCTTGGCGTCCAGGAACATGTCCGGGACTGCCAGATAGTTGGTGACGCCGGCACCATAAGGCAACCAGTCTTTGTACAGGGCGCCGACAGCGGCCACGTCCACCATGTAGACGTTTTTGATAAACCCGCCAACCTCTTCAACCAGACGTTTGATCTGGTAGAGGCGATGCATGTTGAGGGTGCTGTCGTTGTCCGGATTGATGGCAGTAGTGACGCCGCCGACGGAGAGATTCTGGATATGCGGGTTCTTGCCACCAATGATGCCGAGCGCCTGGGTAGCTTTGCGCTGATAGTCAAGGGCCTCGAGGTAGTGGGAAACTGCCATCAAGTTAGCCTCGGGCGGCAGCGCCATTGCCGGGTGCCCCCAGTAGGCATTGGCGAATGGACCAAGCTGGCCGCTGGCGACAAGGGCTGCGACTTTTTCTTTGACGGCCGCGAAGCGCTTCGGACTGTTGCCCGGCCAGTTCGACAGGCTGTCGGCCAGAGCTGCAGCCTTGACTGGATCGGCATTCAATGCGGATACAACGTCAACCCAGTCCAGAGCTGAGAGCGCATAAAAATGAACTATATGGTCATGCAGGCAGTGGATGGACTGGACGAGATTGCGGACCAACTGGGCGTTGAGGGGGATTTCGAGACCGAGAGCGTTCTCGACCGACCGGACGGAGGCGAGTGCATGCACAGTGGTGCAGACACCGCAGATACGCTGGACAAAGAGCCATGCATCACGCGGGTCACGTCCTTTCAGGATGGTTTCCAGACCACGGAACATCTGGCCGGAAGACCATGCATTGGTAACCTTTCCTGCATCAACCTCGACGTCTATTCTTAAGTGACCCTCGATCCTGGTGATCGGATCAATGGTGATTCGCTGAGCCATGAGTGAAACCTCCAATTAATGAGAAAAAATACCATGAAGAGCCTGCAAATTGCAGTAGCCAGCCCTGGTACGTCATGTTATGAATCTTTCCGCTTTTCAAGGTTTGCGCGAGGAGCTTTTACTCGTGATCCTTGCCTTTTCCCTTGATCAGACGTTTACCGACACCGACGGCAGCATGTATGCCTATAGCGGCGGCAGTGACGCCAAGCACCTTTTTGCCGACACTGTCAGCATCGGCAATGATGCCGCTGCCAGGAATCTTGACCATCGGCAACCTGTCGTAGAACGGGGTCATGGTATCCCAGAAATTGGGTTCAGTACAGCCCACACAACCATGGCCGACGCTGACCGGCCAGACGTCGACATCGTTGAAGCGGACGGCCGGGCAGTTGGAGAAGGTCTCCGGGCCTTTGCAGCCGACCTTGTACAGGCAGTAACCAGCCTTGTGGAATTCGTCGCCGAACTGCTCGACAAAGCGGCCTTCGTCGAAATGGGGACGCCTTTCGCAATGGTCATGAATCCTTCGGCCATAGGCGAACAGCGGTCGATTCAGGCTGTCCATGAGTGGCAGTTTATTGAAAGTCAGGTAATGGAGGACAGTGCCCAGGAAAGACATCGGGTTGGGCGGGCAGCCCGGGATATTGACGACCGGAACGCCGCTGACCAGATCCATGACGCCGACAGCGCCGGTCGGGTTCGGGCTGGCGGCCTGGACGCCGCCAAAAGTGGCGCAGGTGCCGATGGCGATGATTGCAGCCGACTTCGGTGCGATTTCAGCAAGGATGTCCATTGCTGTTTTTCCGGCGATCTTGCAGTAAATGCCGCCATCCTTGGTCGGAATGGCGCCTTCAACGACCAGGATGAATTTACCGGCGTGTTCGGTGACGGTTTTGTGCAGGACTTCCTCTGCTTGGTGACCCGCTGCCGCCATGACTGTCTCATGGTAGTCGAGAGAAATGACATCAAGGATCAGATGCGCCAGGTCCGGGTGGGATGCCCGAAGGAGGCTTTCAGTGCAACCTGTGCATTCTTGGAAATGCAACCAGACAACTCTTGGTCGTTCCGCAGATGCAGCAGCTTCAACCAGTTTGGGGATCATCGCGTCGGATAATCCCAATGCGGCCGCTGCCATTGTGCATCCTTTCAGGAAGCCACGCCGATTCAGCTGCGGATCCAGAGTATTGTTTACCGTGTCTGCCATATCAACCTCCTATTGCTGTAACAACAATTTTGCGCTCAGCGCGCGATTGATACCGGCACTGCGCTGCCGGTATGAAGAAAAACGGTACAAACACTTTCTTGATACACACTTACCTCAACCTTCCGGTACGGTGAAAGACCATCTGTTACCGCAAGGACCGGTCTCCTGATATAACGCGCGTATACTAGAAAGAAACGGTAACGAATGTCAAATAAAATAAAGATAATTGGGAATGAATATCGCAAGAAATACAGTTTCTTGAATCACTCAAATTGATATTACAAATAACGAGAATCAATAAGCAGGAAAAAGAATCTGCCGGAATCTTTGTTGAGCAAAATATGCAAGCGGGGCCTCGATTGCTCGAAAGGGCGGGGCAGGTCGATGCTCTGCCGCAGTACCGTCTGGCTATTTTTTAAACCCGAATATTCCACCCTTAGACCTGGGTGCGAAGGCCGGTCGTCCCTTTCTGGGTTTATCTCGATCCGGGACCGGTTGCTCTGGTTTTTCAGGAACCTCCGGGATAATCGCAGGCTGATGGTCATTTGAGCGAATGTCGAACGTCGCTTCCATGTAACAGGAGTACAGCAGGGAGGTGAAAGGAAAATAATTCTTGTTTTTCAGCCACTTTGGCCACGAATTGCCGCTTCGGTGCTGGATGAGCTGGCTCAGGTTGACGAGCATTGAGGTGGCATCCTGGCGGAGTGAGCGTCTGAGGTTGAGTTGGATTCCGATTCCTGAATCGATATCCTCGCGGATTCTTTTCGCCACCTGGAAAAGCGACGAGCCATTGATCTGTTGCGAGTACAAACGGTACTTGGCTTCGACCCAGGGGACGAGCAGCAGGGCGAAAAGGAAATAGTCGGGCAGGGGATTGGATCGGGTTGTGCCGGCGTCCGCGGTGATCCGGTCGAGAACCTTGACAAGGTTGAGGAGTTGGGTACCTGGCGGGATGCTGCCGTCGTCTTGAATCGTGAAGATCTTTCCGTACAACGGGAAAAGAGACAGGAAGACGCCTGATTTGATGGCCGTCTCAAGCCAAGCGGCGGCGTGGCCGCTGTAAAGATCCTTCAGCAGTTCATCGCGGAGGCGCGAAGGCGGACAGTGCTGCAGCATAAGGTGGTTGTCGCAGATCGCTCTCCAGGTTCCCCCTTCAATTCGGAAATTGTTGCGGGCAGCGTGCCGTATCGCCCGCAACATTCGGACCGGATCGCGGTGGATGCGGCGTTCAGGGTCTCCGATCATTCGGATGAGGGCGTTATCCAGATCCCTGACACCTTCAACATGATCGATGATTGTCTGATCACGGATGTCGAAGAACAGCCCGTTGATAGTCAGGTCACGGCGCTGGGCGTCTTCCGCCACAGTCCCGAAGGTGTTATTCGGGGCGAGAATGGCTTCGGGGCCTTCCAAGTCATGTTCGCTCAGCGAGCGAAGGGTGGAGACTTCTATGATCTTGCCGTGCGGGAAGAACACCTGGACCAGCCGGAAGCGCCGGCCGATGATGGTGCTGTTGGGAAATAGCTTGCGAATCTGACCTGGTTTGGCATCAGTGGAGATATCAAAATCCTTCGGTGTCTTGCCGAGATACAGATCGCGGACGCCGCCGCCGACGAGATAACCGGAAAAGCCTGAGGAGTTGAGTTTTTTGAGAACATAGAGGGCGTCATGATCAATAAGCCTGAGTTTGATCGGATGCTCTCCGCTCTGGATGATGCGTGGTGACGGACGCCCTGAATCGGCGTTCGGGGGTGCGGGACGATCAGCGGCTGGGGCCATGGATGATGTGAGCCGTTCAGACAGCGGGGCAGAATCCCTTGCCTTCTTTGTACACTGACTCCGCTTGTTCGGTGAACTGGCGGAATATTTCGGCGACGGAAAGGATATCCTTCATTTTGTAGGTATTCTCACCGGAGAAGACTAATCCTTCCTTGATATTGCCATGTTTGGCGAGCATCAGGCGCTCGTTGATGCAATAATGGTGATCGCATTTCTTCAGGCAGAGTTGGGGGCATTTCTTCGCCGTGAAGTCCTCTCCCGCGTTCATCGCCTGAACGAAAGGGGTGTTGATCGCTCTGCCCGGCAGGCCCACCGGTGAGGAGGTGAGGACAATGTCCTCTTTCCGGGCGCTGAGATAGGTCTGTTTGAAGGCGTCTGAAACCGGGCATTCCTTGCTGAGGACGAACCGTGAAGCAATCTGGATGCCGTCGGCGCCGTATGTGTCCATCATCTCCGCCATCTCATAGCCATTGGTGATGCCGCCGGCGGCAATCAACGGGACTTTCTTGATTACCTCCCGGATGGGAGGGAAGATTTCACGCAGCGGACGATCGGTGCCGAGATGACCACCGGCTTCTTTGGCTTCGACAATGACGGCGGCGGCGCCGAGTTTTTCGGCAAGTTTGGCCAGGGTGGGGGAAGAGACGATCATCACGATAGGGGTATTGTGGGCTTTGCCGATCTTGAAGATGTCCCGCGAAAAACCGGCCCCGGTGATGATCATGTCAATCCCGGCCTCGATCGATCCCATCACCAGGTCGTAGAAGTTCTTCATCGCGTACATGATATTGACTGCGATGATGCCATCAGTTGCCTTCTTGGCGGTGCGGATATCCTCCTGCAGTTCTTCCTTGGGAATTCCTGAGCCGCCGATAACGCCTATCCCTCCACACTCGGCGACAGGAGCAGCAAGGGCCGACGTGGAAACGCGAATGGACATGCCGCCTTGGATCAGCGGGATGCGGGCTGTGAATTTACCGATGGTCAGAGGGGGTAATTTCATCTGCGGAAAAGCTCCTTCAGAGGTGATATGGGACAGGTGAACCGGATAATGCCCGCCTTCCCTGTTTTTGTCAAGTAGAGTGTGTCGGGTTTCAGGCCTGTCCAGCGTGTCTGAATCCAGCATTGAAGGCAGGTTGGCGGCCGGTCGGGACAAGGCATGCTCCGGCCGGGCTTGACATTTCAGCTGAAGTGCGTTCAAATACATTCTTTTTTGGCTAAGTTCACAGATCCTGCCGGGAGATCGGCCAGTAGGAGGGAGCGGCGTGAAACTCAAGGCATTGAACGGCTTCAAAGACATATTGCCGGGAGAAGTGGAACTCTGGCGATATCTGGAAAA
The DNA here is from genome assembly GCA_964475345.1 of uncultured Desulfobulbus sp. Lineage (GTDB taxonomy): Bacteria > Desulfobacterota > Desulfobulbia > Desulfobulbales > Desulfocapsaceae > Desulfoprunum. The sequence continues at coordinate 879 of CAYYWK010000107.1, read as the reverse complement.
CACAGCGCGGGACGTTTTCGCCAGATTCGAGTTCGCGGAGATCCGCCTGCCGGTTTTGGAAACAACGGACCTGTTCGCCCGTTCAATCGGTGAAACAACGGATATCGTCGAAAAGGAGATGTACACCTTCGTCGACAAGCAGATCACCATGCGACCGGAGGCTACAGCCTCGCTGATCCGGGCTTATATCGAGCACGGGCTCTATGTGCAGCGACCGGTGCAGCGCCTGTTCACCATCGGGCCGATGTTCAGGCATGAGCGACCGCAGAAGGGACGTCTCCGCCAGTTTCATCAACTGGATGTGGAGGTCCTCGGTTCACAGAGTCCACTGGTGGATGCGGAGTTGATGGCGATGGGGTCGATGCTGCTGCAGGAGCTTGGGCTGAAGGTCAGCCTCGAAATCAACTCCCTGGGCTGTTCGGAGTGCCGGCCGAAATTTCGGGTGGCGCTGCTCCAGTTCCTCTCCGAGCGGATGGAGCATCTCTGCGACGACTGCAGGCGGCGCAGTGCCACCAACCCCCTGAGGGTGCTCGACTGCAAGAATTCCGTTTGCCGCAGTCAGGTGCTCGATGCGCCGTCGATCCTCGACCATCTCTGCCCGGGCTGTGACGAACATTTTGCGGCAGTTCAGGATGGATTGCGCAGCCTGGAGGTGCCATTTGCCCTCAACCGCTTCATGGTGCGGGGCCTGGACTACTATTGCCGGACGACCTTCGAGTTCATCACCTCCGATCTCGGCGCCCAGGCGGCGGTGGGGGCTGGTGGTCGGTACGACGGGCTGGTGGCCCAGCTTGGCGGCCCGAAGGATGGACCCGGCAGAGGTTGTGCGATGGGGATGGAACGTCTGGTTCTGCTGCTGCAGCAGAATGCCGGAACTAA
>CAYYWK010000106.1:1794-8044 GCA_964475345.1 uncultured Desulfobulbus sp. | reverse complement strand
TCGATCACCCGACCGGTGGCCAAGGCGGTGGTGGTGGTGCTGGTGCTGCTGGCGGTGGCGCTGGCGCTGGGGATAGGTTCGGCGATTCTGCTGATCCGCTCGATCACCAGACCGGTGGCCAAGGCGGTAGTGCTGGCTGAAAGCATGGCCAGGGGCGACTTCACCGCACGGCTCGACATCGATCAGCAGGATGAAATCGGGGCCATGGCCAAGTCCCTGAATGGCATGGTCGCTGAACTGGGGCAGGTCATCCGCGAAGTTATCGGCGGGGTCGGCACCCTGACCGCTTCATCCGCTGAACTGGCGGCTGTTTCCAACCAGCTTTCGACAGCGGCCAAGAATACGGCCGACAAATCGGGAACGGTGGCCGCCGCGGCCGAGGAAATGAGTTCGAATTTCCAGTCGGTCTCCGCTGCCATGGAACAGTCGGCGAGCAATGTCGGGATGGTGGCCTCGGCCACCGAGGAAATGACCGCCACCGTCAACGAGATCGGCCAGAATGCCGCCAAGGCCCGGGAGATTTCGGAGAGCGCCGTCGAGCAGTCCCGGCAGGCTTCGGAGAGGATGGGTGTTCTCGGCGAGGCGGCCAGGAAGATCGGGACGGTGACGGAGACGATAACCGCCATTTCCGAACAGACCAACCTGCTCGCCCTGAATGCCACCATTGAGGCGGCCCGGGCAGGGGAGGCCGGCAAAGGCTTCGCCGTTGTCGCCAATGAGATCAAGGAACTGGCCAAGCAGACGGCGACGGCAACCGTCGACATCAGGCAGCAGATTGACGAGATGCAGGCCACCACCGAATCGACGGTCACCGATATCCACAAGGTCTCCGGCATCATTCTGGAGATCAGCAGCGTCATCAATGGCATCGCCACCGCCGTCGAGGAACAGTCTGCGGCTACGAGCGAGATTGCCGGCAACATCTCCCAGGCGGCGCAGGGGATTGCCGAGGTCAACGAGAACGTGGCCCAGAGTTCAGTGGTGGTGAGCGATATCACCCGCGAGATCGCCGACATCAACCAGCAGTCAGGCCAGGTTGGCGAGGGCAGCGGCCAGGTCCAGTCCCGGGCCGGCGATCTGTCGAGGCTGGCGGAGCAGCTTGAGTCGCTGGTGAAGAAATTCACCGTCTGAGGGTGGGGCGGCAGCTCGCTTGCACCAGGCATCCTGCCGCTTCATCCGCTTTCCTGGGAGCATGGTGGCGCATCTGGTGAGTGGCGATCCTTTTCTTTGACTTTTCCCATGCGGCGTGAATATATTCTCGGCGGAGAGCGTTCAACTTCGGGGTGTCAACCTGTCCTGGCAGACAGCTGAATGATCGACAGCGGGGGAAGGGAGGAAGGCGATGGGGTACAGGAGGTTTTACGTGCGGGTTCCGTTCGTCGCCGAAGCGATCCTGCTGGGCCGGCAGACGCAGGATATCAAAGCCCGCACGGTCGACATCAGCGAAGGGGGATTCTGCATTACCGCTCCAACCAAAGCGTTATCCGAGTCGGAGTACCATATCAGGATCACTACCGCCGATGGCGATACTCTTGAGATGAAGGCCCGCCCGGTCCGACAGAATGGCGATCTCACCGGTTTTCAGACGCTGGAAATGGACCGTCATGCCAGGGAGGTCATCACTTTGCTGGTATCCGAGTACCAGATGACACCGGAATTCATCAGGCAATTGGATGAGTTTGACCTGCTCAACCAGCGCTTTATCGATGATCAGGGCAATGAGCTCGAAATCAGCTTCGACCCGGGATCAGACAGCAAGTAGATCGACGACCGCCGCAGCATCGGCAGGGGCTGTTCTGCACCAGCAGTTGCGGCCGGTTTTTCCTCGATGCAGTCCTGTTCTGCATGTTTCCTTCAGCGATTGCTGACAGCGAGCCGGATGCCGAAAGCGATCAGGGACAGGCCGGCAACCCTGGCGGTGATTTTCCCGGCCGCGGGCAGCGTTTTCAGCCGCATCGCGACACTGTTGCCGATCAGCACCAGGGTTGCCTGGTACAGCAGGCTGAGGCCGGTGACATGAGCCATCAGCAGCAGCAGGGTGGAGGTCGGCGAGTCCGGGCGCAGGAAGAGCGGGAAGAAGGCGACAAAGAACAGCATGACCTTCGGGTTGGTCAGGCTGACGGCGAGGGCCTGGCGGAAGTAGCGGCGGGACGGGACGGTGTTTTCGGTCTCGGGAGCGGCGCTGCGAGGCCTTGCGCGCAGCAGCTGCACGCCGCTCCAGCACAGGTAGACGGCACCGGCCCACTGCAGGATGCCGAAAAGCGCCGGATGCCTTTCCATGATCGCCGCCAGCCCGGCGACCGCGGCGATCATGAACAGCATATCGCCGCAGAGCGTCCCGGCAACGGCACCCATCCCGGCCCTGACGCCGTTTCTGGCGGTGGCGTTGAGGATGGCGAAGGTGCCCGGCCCGGGGATGGCCTGGAAGATGACAATGGCGGTAATGAAGCTGAGATAGTTTTCAATGCCGAACATCGGCTGCACCGGTTGTGGAAGGGATGTGCGCACCGGCAGTGCGCCGGCAGGCGGGAAAGATCCTATCGTAGCAGCAGTCGCCGCTGCCGGCCAGGTTTTTTTGCCGAACGCGGGGGGAGCATGGCAGTTGTGCCGCAGAGTGAAGGGTAGCGGGAACATGGGGAAAAAAGAGCGGCAGACGACGATCCTGGTGGTCGATGACGAGCAGGTGCACCGCTACATGCTGTGTTCGATGCTGAAAGAGTGGGGCTGGCGCTGCATCGAGGCCGATGATGGCGACACCGCCGTTGCCGCCGTCGAAAAACATGCCTACGACGCGGTGCTGATGGATGTGCGGATGGCGAGGATGGATGGCCGCGAAGCGTTCTTCCGCATCCACGCGCTGCAGCCGAATCTGCCGGTGGTGATCATGACCGCCTATTCCTCGGTGGACGACGCGGTGCAGGCGATCCGCCACGGGGCCCATGACTACCTGACCAAGCCCCTCGACTTCGACCGCCTCCGCCTTGCCCTCGAACGGGCGGTGGACCGCCGCCAGGTTGTCGAGCAGCGGCAGGAGGCCCACGAACAGGGGGCGCTGCTCTCCGCGATTATCGGCAACTCGCCGCCGATGCAGGAATTGCTCGAAATGATCCGCTATGTGGCTCCGACCGAGGCGACGGTGCTGATCACCGGCGAGTCCGGCACCGGCAAGGAACTGGTGGCCGAGGCCCTGCACAGGAATAGTCTGCGCGGAGAGGGACCCTTCGTGCGGGTCAACTGCGCGGCGCTGGCCGAGAGCCTGCTTGAATCGGAGCTGTTCGGTCACGAAAAGGGGGCCTTCACCGGGGCCGACCGGCGTCGGGAGGGCCGGTTTGTCCAGGCGGACGGCGGCACGCTGTTCCTCGACGAGATCGGCGAAACCACCCAGGCGATGCAGGTCAAGCTGCTCAGGGTTCTTCAGGAGCAGGAACTGCAGCGCGTCGGCGGCGAGGAGACCATCAGTGTTGACGTGCGGATTATCGCCGCCACCAACCGCAACCTCGAGGAGGAGGTCAGGCGCGGCACTTTCCGGGAGGACCTCTATTACCGGCTCAACGTGGTGATGCTGACGGTGCCGCCGCTGCGTGAGCGCAACGGTGACATCGAGCTCTTGGTCCGCCATTTCGCTGCCATTTTTGCCCAGAAGAACAGGCGGCGGCTGGAAGGGATCACCCCGGAGTGCTTGGACCTGCTGCGTCGCTATCCCTGGCCGGGCAATGTCCGGGAACTGGAGAACGCCATTGAGCGTGGGATAATCCTCATGAGGGGAGAGCAACTGACCGAGAAAAGCCTGCCGCTTACCATCCAGCGGCTCGGTGAGGAGCCGACTGCCGGGGCGACGCCGGTGCGGCCGCAGTTGCTTTCCGATATCGAGAAGGAACGGATCTACCAGACCCTGGACGAGACCGGCGGCAACAAGAGTGAGGCCGCGCGGCGGCTCGGGATTACCAGGAAGACTCTCCAGAACAAGCTGCAGAAGTACGACGGCGAGATCTGACGGACTGCACCAGGCCGCTGTGTCGCCGATCGTAGGATTTATCTCTTATTTCCAGTGCCTTGTCTGATTGATTGCGGTTCTGCAAAGAAGTGCCGGCTGTCTTGACTTCACTGAATCGCTGTGGTATTGCTGCAGGTTTCCTGTCGGTCGGCCAGTTGGGCAAACGTGGCAACGGCCGGCATACTGAGAACTGCGGAGCGGGAGCACATGAGAACGGACATAGTACATAGCGGCGCAGGTGAACTGACCTACGAGATCCGCAATATCGTCAACGTCGGCAACAAGCTGGAGAAGCTGGGCCTGAAGGTCAACTGGGAAAATATCGGCGACCCGGTGGCCAAGGGCGAGGAAATACCGCTGTGGATGAAGGAAATCGTTGCCGAGGCGGTCATGGACGACCGCAGTTACGCCTATTCCCCCACCAAGGGCGTGCTCGAGACCCGCGAATTCATCGCGGAGCAGACCAACCGGCGCGGCAGGGTTCAGATCACAGCCGACAACATCATCTTCTTCAACGGCCTGGGCGACGCCATTTCCAAGGTCTTCGGCTTTCTGCGCCGCACCGCCCGGGTCATCGTGCCGACTCCCAGCTATACCACCCACTCCTCCGCCGAGGCCGCCCATGTCGGCGACAGCCCGCTGACCTACATCCTCGACCCGAACAACCACTGGTACCCGGACATCGACGATATCGAGAAACACGTCAAGTATAACCCGGCGGTGGCGGGGATCCTGATCATCAACCCGGACAACCCCACCGGGGCGGTCTACCCCACCGAGATCCTCGAGCGCATCGTCGAGATCGCCCACCGCTACGACCTGTTTCTGATCTGCGACGAGATCTACCACAATATGGTCTACAACGGCACCAGCACCTCGCCGCTGTCCGATGTCATCGGCAGCGTGCCGGCGATCGCGATGCGCGGCATTTCCAAGGAGATGCCCTGGCCCGGGTCCCGCTGTGGCTGGATCGAGATTTACAACGCCGACCGTGATCCGATGTTCTCCCGCTACATCACCTCGATCCTTCATGCCAAGATGGTGGAGGTCTGCTCCACCACCCTGCCGCAGATGGTCTACCCGAAAGTGGTCACCCATCCCCGCTACCCGGAATACCTGGCCGACAGGATCAACCGCTACGAACGCTTCTCGAACATCGCCTACGATTGCCTGAAGGACGTCAAAGGGGTGCTGGTCAATCGGCCGAACGGGGCCTTCTACATGAGCGTCTGTTTCGAGCGCGGCATTCTCACCGACCGGCAGACGCTGCCGATCGACAACAAAGAGATCCGGGAGATGGTGGAACAGCTGGTGAGCCCGCCGGACACGGCGATGGACAAGCGTTTCGTCTATTACCTGCTGGGGGCCACCGGCATCTGCGTCGTCCCGCTGACCTCGTTTGCCACCGACCTGCACGGCTTCCGCATCACCCTTCTCGAACGCAACGAGGAAGAGTTCCGCAAGATCTTCTGCACCATCGCCACCAGCATCTGCAGGTATCTCAAGAGCTGACAGCAGCCTCTTCCCACCCTGTTCCTATCGACGGCCGGCGCATCGAGGTGCTCCGGCCGTCGCCGTTTTTCCAGCACCGCCGCTCGGGTGAGTCGGGTTGCGCGCCTTGACAATAAAAATGCCGCTACTTATTGTTGGCACAGGTTTTGCCCAAGAGTTGACTGGAATTCTGCTTTAAATCCAGTGATAACGGGAAGATGGATATGATAATCGGCGATACGAGGGAGGAGATGGTGAGCGAAGATATCAGGGAAAACGAGCAACCGCAGGATGAGGTCAGGGGCGCCGCAGGCGTGGCCGGGGAGAATGCCGCAGAAGTGGGCGGCGGTGAAACGGCCGAGGTCCGCGACGCGGAGATGGAACTCGCTGCGGCTCTCGAGGATGTCGCTGCGTTGAAGGACCGGATGCTGAGGATGGCGGCCGATTCCGAAAATTTCAAGAAGCGGATGGAGCGCGACCGCAGTGCCGCTCTCAAGTACGCCGGCGAGCAGATATTTCGGGAAATACTGCCGGTTGTCGACAATCTCGAGCGTGCCGTGGGGCTGAGCGCGGCCGACACCGCCGTGGACAGCGGTTATTCGGCATTGCTCGAAGGTGTGCAGCTGACCTTGAAGAGCCTGCTCAATACCCTGGAGAAATTCGAGGTCAAGCCGATCGAGAGTGTCGGCCAGCCTTTCGACCCCAACAAGCAGGAGGCGCTGACCATGGAGGCAAGCGAGACAGTGCCGGCCAGCCATGTCGTCA
>CAYYWK010000106.1:0-1784 GCA_964475345.1 uncultured Desulfobulbus sp. | reverse complement strand
GTGCAGCTGACCTTGTAGTAATACCCCTTCTCGAATTCGCTGACGACAGTGCCGGCCAGCCATGTCGTCAGCGAATTCGAGAAGGGGTATTACTACAAGGATCGCCTGCTGCGGCCGGCCCGGGTCGTCGTCTCGTCGGGGAAACCGGCGGCCTAGCGGCATGGTGAAAAAGCGCGGCCGCAGACTTGACAAACGGGTGATGATGACAACCTTAGAAGAGGCTGAGCGAAACTGCAGCACGATGACGTAAAACAACAGATATTCAGAAAGGATAGAGTATCCTGGCAGATTGATATAAGGAGAGAGAAGACATGGGGAAGATTATCGGTATTGACCTGGGAACAACCAATTCTTGCGTCGCGGTCATGGAGGGGGGCGATCCGAAGGTTATCGCCAATCTTGAAGGCAACAGAACCACTCCTTCGGTTGTGGCGTTTACCGATAATGGTGAGCGGCTCGTCGGTCAGGTGGCGAAACGCCAGGCTGTGACCAATCCCGAGCGGACGCTGTATGCCATCAAGCGGCTGATCGGTCGGAAATACTCGGATAACGAGGTCAAACGTTCCATCGGCATCAGCCCGTTCAAGATCGTCGAGGGGACCAACGGCAGCGTTTCCGTCGAGGTTGAGGGCAAGACCTACCGGCCGGCTGAGATTTCGGCGATGGTCCTGATGAAAATGAAGCAAACCGCAGAGGAGTACCTGGGCGAGGAAGTTACCGACGCCGTGGTCACCGTGCCGGCCTATTTCAACGACTCGCAGCGTCAGGCCACCAAGGATGCCGGCAAGATCGCCGGGCTCAACGTGCAGCGGATCATCAACGAGCCGACCGCCGCCTCGCTGGCCTACGGCCTCGACAAGAAGGGCGAGGAGAAGATCGCGGTCTTCGATCTCGGCGGCGGCACCTTCGATATCTCGATCCTCGAGATCGGCGATGGCGTTTTCGAGGTCAAGTCGACCAACGGTGACACCTTCCTCGGCGGCGAGGATTTCGACATGCGGATTGTCAACTGGCTGGCCGACGAGTTCAAGCGCGAACAGGGAATCGACCTCCGCAACGACAAGATGGCCCTGCAGCGTCTCAAGGAAGAGGCCGAGAAGGCGAAGATGGAACTCTCCACCACCAAGGAGACCGACATCAACCTGCCCTTCATCACCGCCGACGCCTCCGGCCCGAAGCATCTCAACATGAAGCTCAGCCGGGCCAAGCTCGAAGCCCTGGTCGACGACCTGATCGAGCGCTGCGTAGGTCCGTGCAAGACGGCGTTGAAGGATGCCGGCATGAATCCCGCCGATATTGACGAGGTCATTCTCGTTGGCGGCATGACCCGGATGCCGAAAGTGCAGGAAAAGGTCAAGGAGATCTTCGGCAAGGAGCCGCACAAGGGTGTTAACCCTGACGAGGTCGTTGCCATTGGTGCGGCGATCCAGGGCGGCGTGCTGCAGGGTGACGTCAAGGATGTTCTCCTGCTCGACGTCACGCCGCTGTCACTGGGCATTGAGACGCTGGGCGGAGTCACCACCAAGCTGATCGAAAAGAACACCACGGTGCCGACCAAGAAGAGCCAGATTTTCTCAACCGCCGCCGACAACCAGCCGGCCGTTTCGATTCACGTTCTTCAGGGCGAGCGCGAGATGGCTTCCGACAACAAGACCATCGGCCGCTTCGAGTTGTCGTCAATCCCGCCGGCGCCGCGCGGCGTGCCGCAGATCGAGGTTACCTTCGACCTGGACGCCAACGGCATCCTCCACGTCTCGGCGAAGGATCTCGGGACCGGCAAGGAA
>CAYYWK010000105.1:0-8100 GCA_964475345.1 uncultured Desulfobulbus sp. | reverse complement strand
GTGGAGATGATTCTTGATCCGGCCGGCGGTGGACAGCTCGTGGGTGGAGCGGCGCTTGCCGTCGGCATTGACGAAGAGGTTCAGTTCATCCGCGGTCCGGCCGATGATCTCCTGCCGTTGGTAGCCGAAGGTCTCGAGAAAGGCGTCGTTGACGTCGAGGAACCTGCGTTCCGGGTACGAGTTGATGGCCATGACCGCAGGGTTGTGGCGGAACAGGGCCTCGAAGCGCTGTCGCTCCTCCATGTCGCCGGTGAGGTCGCGGATGAAGCCGAAGATGCAGGGGCGGCCGCTCCAGGTGCCCAGCCAGACCCGCGTTTCCACGGGGACCAGCTCGCCGGCCTTGGTCATGATCGGCAGCGGGCAGAGGGTCTTCTCACCGCTCAGCATCGAGGTGAAGATTCGCTGGGCCTCGTCCCGCAACTCCGGCGGGTGCAGCGAGAGCAGCGGCATGCTGGCCAGGTCTTCCTGGCTGTATCCCAGTTTTTTCGAGAAGTTGCCGTTGGCGTAGAGGATGTCGCCGCTTGTGGTGGCGACGACGATCAGGTCGGTGGTCGATTCGATGATGTTCCTGAAATCGGCGATCAGGGCGGTGAGCCGCTCCTCGAGCTCCTTGCGGTCGGAGATGTCGGTGTGGGAACCGATCATCCGGCGCGGTCTGCCGTCGTGCATCCACTCGACAACCTTGCCCCGGTCGTGGACCCAGACCCAGTGGCCGTCGCGATGGCGCATCCGGCATTCGCAGTCGTAGATCTCCACCTCCTTTTCGAACACCCGCTGCAGGGCCTCAGAGCTGCGTTGCAGGTCCTCGGGATGGGCCAGCCGCTCCCAGGTGGCGATGCTGCAGGGCGACAGATCGGCCAGCGTATAGCCGACGATCTCCGCCCATCGCTCGTTGAAGACCGTGTGGCCGGTTGCGATGTTCCAGTCCCATGTGCCGGCGCTGGTTCCCTCGATGACGTTCTGCAGGCGATTCTCGCTCTCCTGCAGGGCGGCGGCGTTCTGCCGGTGCAGTGCGGCGTGGCGGAGTTCGACCGTGGCGGTGATCATCTGCGCCCTGGTATGCTGCAGGCTTTTCACGAGAAGGATCACCGCCGTTCCCATCCCGAGAAAAATCGTCAGGTTGAGCAGACTGGCAGGCAGGGAGGAGTACGATGCGGCAACCGGCGGTGCCAGGTGGAAGAATCCGACCAGGGCCAGTGAGAGGAGAACCGAGAGGATCCCCGAGCGCGTGCCGCCGAGCAGCGCCGAGAACATCACCGCCGGCAAAAAGGTCAGATAGGTGAACTCGGGATCACCAGGCGTCTCTGCAAGAATATGCAGTGCGCCGTTGGCCGAGACACCGGCAATGGCGATCGCGGCCACCAGGATCGGGCTGTTCTCCGAAACGGGGGGCAGCGGGGAAGCGGCATCGATGGCCTCTGGCGCGCCTTCTCCCTGCCGGGTCTGCCAGGCGGCGACGAGCATGGCAATCCCGCCAAGGTAGAGGATAATCCTGCCATACCAGCCGAGCAGACTGCCGGTGGCCTGCTGCAGCAGGAAGGCGAACAGGCCGACGGCCATCAGCAGCAGGGCCAGCTGGTACGCCGGACCGACGGCGATGCGTTTGACGCCGTTTGCGGTGTGCAGCAGGATTGCGGTAAGGACGAACATCGCGATCGAGGAACCGATGACGAATTGCCTGGCGACCGTGCCTCCCTCGCCCGGGATGAAAAAGGGGGGCAGAACGCCCTTGCCGGCCAGCAGGGCGATCAGGATGGCAGTTGTGATAATCGCCATGTAGGCGATGACCACGGTCCGTCGTCGATGATCTTCGCTGATCGCCGGTCCGTTCAGGGACGAGACAATCACTGCGGCAAGGTGGAGGGTCGCCGAGAGCCAGACGTTGGTGTTGTGGATGGTCACCAGGATATTGGCGTCGAAGTCTCGGGTAGTGGGAAGGACGGCCGCGAGCGGGCCGATCAGCCCGGAGATGCCCCAGATCAGCGTTCCGCAGACCAGGAGCAGGATGGCTGGCTCGCCCCGGTCGACAAAGATCCTGGCGAACTGCAGGGAAACCACGACAGAGCTGACGAAGAAGAACAAGGTGTTGAGCGCGAGCAGCAGGATCGGCCGCTCCAAGGGCAGCCCGGGGTCAAACCAGGCCAGCAGCACCGCCAGGACCACCAGCGGGGCCGCCAGGAAAAATGCGGTGATAGGGAGAGATTGCGCCTTCATAGCATCTGCTGAATCTTACCGTGATGCCGGCAGATGTGATGGCCGCAGCGGTTGCGTCGCATTCATCGTGGTGGGCCGCAGGGGCTGCCGAACTCCGGCAGTTCGACCTGATCCGCCGGGAAGGTCAGCAGATTGGCGTTGAGCGCCTGGTCGGCGAGGCCCGCCCAGTGGACAAGGACAGCCGCGTTATTGGCATCGAGCTTTTTCATCAGTTTGGAGCGGTGTACCTCCACGGTCTTCGGGCTGATGCCGAAGAGCTCACCGATCTGGCGTGAGGTCGCCCCCCTGGCGACCATCAGCAGGACCTGCAGCTCCCGCTGGGAGACATGGCGCAGTGCCTGCAACTGGGCAGGGCTGATCGCCTGTCGCTCCGTACTCCCGACCAGCTTTGCAAACCGCTGCAACCTGGCCGAAACGGCGGCAACCAGCTGCTCGGCGGAAAAGGGCTTGCAGAGATAGTCGTCGGCGCCTGCCTGCATCCCCTTGCGGAGGTTGTCGAGGTCGTTGAGGGCGGAAATGAAGATGAAGGGGATACCGGCAAAACTGCCGTCGGCGTTGACGGCCCGGTGGAATGCATAGCCGTCGATTTCCGGCATCAGGATGTCGCAGAGGATGAGGTCGGGGCGCCGGCTCCGCATTGCCGCCAGACCTGCTGCTCCGTTGACGGCGGTTATGACGTCGAAACCTTCCATGCGCAGGATCAGCGCGACGTTGCCGCTCAGGTCGGGGTCGTCCTCGACGATCAGGATGGTCAGAGGGCTGGTGTGTTCCATGCGTTTCAGGTGCGATTGCAGGATGGTGAAATGACCCGGGTGGGGCTGCCGGTGGAGTTCGCTGCCGGATATGATACGACAGTATTCATTCTCAGTGTATCTAGTATCCAGAAATTCGCCCGGAGTCCATAGGAAGTAACCCGTATTTTTTGATTGTCCTTGAAAAAATACCGATATGAATGGCAGTTTGATAAGAAAATTGTAGGAAATACGGGTTTTCACGTATGGACATGGGGCGGAAAAACTGGCTACCATGCATGAGTAGAGGTCACGCTGCAGGCCGGCATCAACACGGCTCAAAGCCGGGCGGGGATGGCCACTTTTGCACACCGGAGGGGCAGTACGGGCACGCGCATGCACGCAAACGACAGTGATCGCTGGAGGCTGGAGGAGATACTGGAAGGCCAGGCGCAGGGCATCGTCCGCATGGAGCGCGACGGCAGCCTGAGCCATGTCAACTCCCTGGCCCGTTCCCTGCTGGGGATGGCCGATGCGCCATCCGGTCAGGATCAGCCGGCGCTTCCCGGAGAACTCCTCTGCGAGGATGGATCGCCCTGCCGGCCGGGCGAGCTGCCCTGGCAGCTGGCCCTTTCCACCGGACGGGAAATCGGCGATCAGCGGCTCGGCCTGCGCCGGCCGGAGGGGGACCTCGTCTGGCTGTCCTTCACTGCCACGCCGGTTCTTTCCGCGGGCGAGGCCATGCCGCAGGCGATCATCATCACCGTTGCCGACATCGGCGAACAGCACCAGCTGGAGCAGAGCCTGCGCGAGGAGAGCCTGCGCCGTTCGGCCCTGATGGAGGCCAGTCGCGACGGCATTGTGATTGTCAACCAGCAGCACCGGGTGGTGGATGCCAATGCCCGTTTCGCCGAGATGCTCGGCTATTCCGTGGACGAGGTTGTCGGCATGCAGACCTGGCAGTACGAGGCGAACCTCAGCGAGGAGCAGATCCGCGCCGAGTTCAGCGATCTCAGCCGGGCCAACCTGGTTGTCGAAACCCGGCACCGCCGCAGGGACGGCACGGTGTTCGACGTGGAGGTCGGTCTCTCCGGGGCGATGGTGGCGGGGGAGGCGGCAGTGTTGTGCGTCTGCCGCGACATCAGCGACCGCAAGCGGGCTGACCGCGCCCTGCGCCAGAGTGAGGAGAAGTTCCGCCAGGCCTTCGAGACGAGTCCCGACCCCATCGTTATCGTGCGGATGGCCACCAGGCGCATCGTCGATGTCAACCAGGCATTCACCGTCGCCACCGGTCTCGCCTGGGCCGATGTCGTGGGCCGGACCTCGCTCGAGCTGAAGATCTGGTACGATGTCGCGGACCGCCGCCGGTTTTACGAAATGCTGGCCGAAACCGGCAGGGTCAGCAACATGGAGACCTCCTTCAACCGATTGGGAACACCTGTCCCGGCTCTTCTTTCGGCATCTGTTTTCGAACTGGCCGGTGAAACGTACATCTATATCTCGGCGCGCAGCACCGAAGAACAGAAGGCTACCGAAAACAGGCTCCGCGAGAGCGATGAGCGCAGCCGGCAGATCCTCCACACGGCAATGGACGGGTTCAGCCGGGTCGACGCCCGGGGCCGCATCATCGAGGTCAACCGGGCCTACTGCCGGATGACCGGCTACTCGCAGGGGGAACTGCTCCAGCTGTCGCTGCGGGATCTCGATGCGGTGATGGGCGATGCGGAAATCGCCAGGATGATGGAATCCATCACCGACCATGGTGAGGCGCGTTTCGAGAGCCGGCAACGGCGCAAGGACGGCAGCGTCTTCGATGTCGAGGTCAGTTCCCAGTACCGGGCCGCGGAGGGCGGCGGCGAGTTCGTGTCGTTTCTGCGCGACGTCACGGCCAGCAGGCTCTCCGAACGCATCGCCGGGCAGCTGTACCAGCTGGGCCTGATCCTGAGCCGGGCGACCTCTGTACAGGAAACGCTGCAGGCGGCACTGGCTGCAGCGCTGGATGTCTCGGGGGTGGAGTGCGGCGGCGTCTATCTCGTCGAGCCGGCAAGCGGCGAGCTGCAGCTGTCGGCGCACCTTGGCCTTTCCCCCGAACTGCTGGCAGAGGCCCTCGAAGTCAGGCGGGACGACAGGCGGTTCTCGCTGGTCCTGCAGGGTCAGGCTGTCTATCTCGACGGCGTTGAGCTCGACAGGCTCAACCCCGGTCTGGGCGGGAAACTGACGGCGCTGGCGGTGATTCCCGTCGTCCACCAGGAGAAGGTCATCGCCTGTCTCAATCTGGGAGCGGTCTCGGCTGAAAGGATTCCCGTTGCAGTCCGCGCAGGACTGGAGTCGCTGGGCAGCCAGCTGGGCGGCTACCTTGCCCGGAACCTTGCGGAAGAGGCTCTGCGGGAGAGCCGGAGCCGCTATTCGGCCCTGTTCGAACATGCCCCGGTAGCGGTCTGGGAACAGGATTATTCGGCGCTGAAGCATGAACTCGATCGGCTGTCGGCGGCAGGGGTCAGCGATTTCACCTCCCATTTCGCCCTGCACCCGCGGGAGGTCTTCCGCTGCGCCGGGCTTGCCAGGATCCTCCAGGTCAACCGGCAGAGCCAGGCGATTTTCAAGAGCGCGGATATCGAGGAGCTCAACCGGAACCTGCCCCGGCATTTCACCAGGGCCGCCATGACGGTGATATCCCGCGGGATATCACCGTCATGGCAGGGGGTGAGCTGTTTTTTCAGGACGAGATGCCGATCGTCGACCTCTGCGGACGATCCCATGACCTCATCATCCGTCTGGTGGTCTGCCCCGGCCATGAACACGATCTTTCGCGGGTGCTGGTCTCCTTTCTCGATATCACCGAGAGGAAGCTGGCAGACGCCCGGAGGCGGCGCAACGAAGCGTTGCTGAACCAGGCCAACCGGGAACTCCAAGCCATTAACGCCTGCCGGCAGGCACTGATCTATGCCCAGGACGAAACCGAGCTGCTTTCCGGCATCTGCCGGATCATCTGTGAAGAGGCCGGGTATGTGATGGCCGGGGTGTGCCTGTTCAATGACGACGGTTCCCTCTCGCAACAGGCACCGATCTGGCACGGCCGGGAAGACGGCTATTTCGCCGTTGTCCGCGGCATCCTGCAGGAGAGTCCGGAGTGGGAGAGTCCACTGGACAGCACCCTCAGCAAGGCGCGTATTGCAATCGTGGAGGATTTCGCTCGAGGCGATCATGTCACTCCCCTTCGCGAGGCGGCGCTGGCGCGCGGTTATCGTTCAAGCATCTACCTGCCCCTGAAAAACGAGAGCGGGAAGGTTTTCGGCACCCTCAATATTTACGCCAGCCAGCCGAACGCCTTCACCGACGGCGAGACCGCCCTGCTCGAGGGCCTGGCCGGCGACCTGGCCTTCGGCATCGGCTTTCTGCGGGTCCGCCAGGAACAGGAGCGCAACAATCAGGTAAACAGGGCCCGGGTCGACCTGATCCGGTATTCCCAGAACCACACCCTCGGCGAGCTGTTCGAGGAAACCCTCAACGTGGCCGAGAAACTTACCGGCAGCTGCATCGGCTTTTACCATTTCATCCACGAGGAGCAGGCCACCATCAGCCTGCAGGGCTGGTCGACCAGGACCAAACGGGAATTCTGCCGTGCCGAGGGCGAAGGGCTCCACTACGACATCGCCGCGGCCGGGGTCTGGGTGGACTGCTACCATCAGCGGCGGCCGCAGATCTGCAACGACTACATCGCGCTGCCGCATCGCAGGGGCATGCCCGCCGGCCATGCCGAGGTGAACCGGTTCCTGACCGTGCCCGTCATCCGCGGCGAATCGATCAAGGCGATACTCGCCGTCGGCAACAAGCCCGACCCCTACATGGAGAAGGACATCGAGATCGTTCTGCTGCTTGCCGACCTGGCATGGGAGATCGTCGAACGCAAAATGGAGGAAGACAGGCGGGAGGAGGTGGAGAGGCAGCTGCGCCAGGCCCAGAAAATGGAGGCGATCGGCACCCTCGCCGGGGGGATCGCCCACGATTTCAACAACATCCTCAGCGCTATCCTCGGCTACGGGGAAATGGCCCTCGACGACGCCCGCAGCGGCCATGCCAGTCCGGGTGATCTGGAAAAAATCCTGTTTGCCGCCGACCGCGCCAAGGAACTGGTCAGGCAGATCCTCACCTTCAGCCGCAAGGTCGAGGTGAGTTTCATGCCGCTGAACCTCAACAGGCAGGTGGAGCAGGTTGTCGGCCTGCTGATGAAGGCGGTGCCGAGGATGATCGTCTTCGACGTCCGGTTGGGCCCCGATGTCTGGGAAATCACCGCCGATGCCAACCAGGTGGAGCAGATCCTGATGAACCTGACGGTCAATGCCGCCGACGCGATGAACGGCGAGGGGACCATCACCATCACCACCGCCAACAGGATCGTCATCGACCAGCTGTGCATGACCTGCGGCAGGCAGTTTTCCGGGCCGCATGTCGTCCTGGAAGTTGCCGATACCGGCCACGGCTTCGATGAGAACACCAGAAAGCATATCTTCGAACCCTTCTACACCACGAAAGAGGTCGGCAAGGGAACCGGGCTGGGGCTGTCGACGGTATACGGCATCGTCATGGGACATGGCGGGCATGTGACCTGCGAAAGCCACCTTGGTGAAGGGACCGTCTTCACCGTCTACTTCCCGGTGGAACGGGCGGATACCCAGGAGTTTCGGCAGGAGCAGGCAGGCGCCGTCGAGGAGACGGCTGGCGGAACCGGGCGGATCCTGCTGGTGGACGACGAGGAACCGCTGCGCAATCTCGCCTCACGCCAGCTCGAGCGTGTCGGCTACGAAGTGCTCACCGCCGACTGCGGCGAGGCGGCGCTGGAAATCTATCGCAGCCAGGCCGAGGCCATCGATCTCGTCATCATGGACATGAGCATGCCGGGGATGGGAGGGTACCGTGCCCTGCAGCACCTGTTTGAGATCGATCCCAAGGTCAGGGTCATCATCGCCACGGGCTACGCGGCGCACGGGCAGGTCGAGGATTCCCTGGCCATGGGGGCAGCAGCCTATATCGCCAAACCATTCAAGCAGACGGATCTGCTGACCGCAGTGCGACGCGTCCTGGCTGGGCCTGTTCCGCCAAAAAACGAGGATGACCCAGAGCGCAGCTGAGCGCTGCGGAAAGCGTGGTCCTTGTC
>CAYYWK010000104.1:0-8105 GCA_964475345.1 uncultured Desulfobulbus sp. | reverse complement strand
ACCCCCACCTCTGCCCGCGATTCAAGGTACTGGCTGAGCGGTACCGGGGTGCTGAGCGTAGGATGGATGTCAAAGCGGTGGCCGCCGACGCCTTCCTCCCGCCAGTAATTGACATATTCGCTTTCCCAGTCGAAGCTGAAATTGGTCTCGCCGATCTGCTGATAGCCGTTGAAGTCGAAACTCGGCAGTTTCCACAGCGGAGTCGGGCTGGATTCCACGGTACGGACATCGTTGACCCCCAGCAGCGTGCCTTCAAAAGACATGCCCGACCATGACCTCAGGACTTTTAAGGTGTTGGAGCGGTTGGTTTCTTCCTTGTCCTGAAAATCCCGGCCATACTCGTTGAGGAAACGTTCGCTGGTCCGGTTGAAACCGTTGACACCGGTGTTGAACTCCGTCAGGTAGTCGCGGTCGGAGACGACATCGATGTCCAGACGCGTCTGCCAGTCTGCGCCGAAGGTGTGATCAGCCTTGCCGCGCACCCAGTAGCGCTCGCTGTTGGTGTGGGTGAAACCGGTATCCTCATAGTATTCGGTCTGTGAGGGATCCGAGAGATCGTCATCGAGCCAGGTGCCGACAATGGTCCCCTTTTCCATTTCACCAGTTGCGTATCGAAGCTCGAGACCGGGCATGAAGCCGCGGTTGGCAAAGTACTGAGGATAGAAGGTGGCATCGGCCGAATCGGAGATATTCCAGAAAAACGGCAGGTTCAGGCCGAACCCGCTGTTGCTGGAGGTGGAAATCTCGGGATACAGGAAGCCGGTCTGGCGCTCGTTCTTAACCGGTACGATCAGATACGGAGTGTAGAAGACCGGTACACCTTTGATATTGAACCGGGCATGCTTGAGCACGGCATAGCCTCCCGGTTCGACTTTGGTGCTCTTGCTGGAAAAGCTCCAGGGTGGCGTTTCGCCTTTTTCGACCTTACAGGTGATAGCCCAGCCATCGCCGATATTGTAGGTGTTGACTCCAGTCTTTTCAATGACTTGGCCTTCGAGATGGAGGGACTTGTCGGTTCTGACCACCGTGGCGTTGGTGAACCTGCCGGTCTCCTTGTTGAGGTCGATACTGGCCTGCTCGGCGGTGAGGAGGTCTTCTCCGTTGTCGATCAGGACATTGCCTCGGGCCTTGATCGACTGCAGGGTGGTGTCATACGCCATCCAGTCGGCCTTTATTGTCACCGTTGTCTTCATTGTGGCAACCGGGGCAGCTTCTGCCTCTTCCGCCGTCATTTCCTTCTTCTTCTGCGGAGTTTCTCCGAGCAGCTCGCTCCAGTCCGTCATTCCCTCGAGGGTTTCCGTCTGAGGAGGCGGGGGGGGTATTTTTTCGCGTTTTTCAAGAATGATATTGCCCTCGGCGACGACACTCTGCGGATCTTCGTAACGGGTGATCTTGTCGGCCGAGATGTTCCATTCCTCCGTGGCAACCTCTTCAGCCATGAGAAGAGCGGGGGCCGAACCAAGAACCAGCAGAGTGAGAGCAGACGCGGCGAAGTATCTTTTGCCTTGCAGAAACTGTGGGGAGCGCAATGTCACTGGAGACTCCTTGTGAGAGATTTCATCGAAGAGGACATGTGGATGTCATGGTAAATGTCCAATGGGACTGGCTTTGCTGCCGCCCATCTGCCTCCTCTTCAGGAGAGATCAATCCTTTCACCGCGTGGGTTGAGCCAATCGAGCAGCCGAAAGAACCGAACTCTGGAGGACGATACCACCGATCCAGATCAACTTGGATATTTACGTTTCTCCTTGGTCGGTGTCAAGGCAAAAGTCTGAGATTTGCCTTGATAATAAAGGGAAATTGTTTTATTGACAAGCAGATGTGTTAGCCTCTCCGGCTCATTCCCATTCGTATCATTTCCAGCTTTTCTCAGACTTTTCTCCAGAGTGCACTGATACGTGCGGGTTGAACGAGATGATTCTTCCGGGAGGCGGGGGGCCTGGTCGTTTCCAACCGGGTCGGCCGGCACACGGGGGATTTGAACGGCAGTGCCGGATGGACAAGAGCCGGGGCGGCCTTGGGCTGCCTGCGACGATTGATCTCAACCGTCCGGAATCACTGCAAGAGACAGCGACAGGTGTCATGCCTGACATATCAATTCCAGCATCTTCCATCTCGACACATGGTATTTCCGCCGATCGGGATGCGACTGGATGGATACGACATGATGCCTGTCCGAAATCAGTATCGAAACGATGGCTGGTTGACAAGATGAAAGCCGGACCGAGCTCCACGACTGCCTGCAGTCGCTTCTGGCGAGGGTTCCGGCAGCAATTTTCCGGAAGGTTGTCCGCAGGGCAAACCTTCACGGGAAAAGAACGAGGAGAGTATGGCTGTAAAAAACACGACAGGATCAGGCCAGAGCGATGCGCCTGCAAAGGCTACGACAGGTGCGTGGTGGAAAAGCACCAGTGCCGGAGAAGGTGATAAGACTGCCCAACCGGCGGAGGCCGGAAAAGCGGCGGCAGACAACGAACAGAAACCACCGCGGAGACCTCGGAGAGGTCGCCGGAATACTGACGGGGATGCCAGGCAGGAACAGGCGCCCGGGAGCGATGTTCCCGCTGGTACAACCCCTGATACGGGGGGCAGCCAGATCGGCCAGGTGGCTGGTGACCGGCCTGCGACGAGCTCTGTGACCGAGAATGCAACCGCAGGCGCCGCGCAGCCGGAGTCCACTGCAGAAAAACCCGCCGTTGCGAAGGCAAAAAGAAAGCGACCGCCCCGGAAAAAACGTCCGGCGGCAGATGCGGCAGGTTCTGAGGCAGCCGACTCGGTGAAAACCGGTCCGGCTGTCGGAGAAGGCGAAGCAAAGGAGGCGGACGGCGCAGATAGTCAGCAGGCTGGGCAGGCGGCAATGGTCGACGCCCCGACGGCTGTCGGTGATGAAAAACGCAGCGCTTCGCGAAGATCAAGGCGGGGGCGGCGGTCAAAGCGTAAGGAGAGCGGGAACGACTCCGGCGAAAAACTGAACACGGCAGCGGATTCGGATGAAGAAGACGCAGGGTTCGGCGAGGCCCCGGGACGGCAGCAGCCCCGGAAAGCCCCTGCCCCGGTTCACGAGGATCCTGACATTTCTGCTTCTGAGGATGGTTTCGTCGAGGAGGATGAGGATGAAGGCGGACTCGACGATGAACCGACTCCGGCAAATGGCCACAAGCCGGTCTGCAAGCTGCTGATCAATGCGGAAGAGCCCGAAGAGTGCAGGCTGGCTCTCCTCGAAGATGGCCGCCTCGAGTCGATCCATGTCTCCACCGTCACCCGCACCCAGACCAGGAACAACATCTACAAGGCCAGGATAGTCGCCATCGAGCCGAACCTGCAGGCCGCCTTTGTCGATTACGGCACCGATAAAAACGGCTTTTTGCCCTTCAGCGAGATCCACCCCGAATATTTCAGGCAGGATCTGTCGGCAGAAACGAAAAAGCTGGTTGAGGCACAGAACTGGAAAAAACTCAGTATCACCGATGTCCTGGAAAAGGGGCAGGAGGTGCTGGTGCAGGTGGTCAAGGAGGAGGTGGGCAAAAAGGGCGCCAATATGACCACCTACCTGTCCTTGCCGGGGCGGTGCGTTGTCCTGATGCCGGGGTCAGAATCTTCCGGCATCTCCCGCAAGATATCCGGGGAGGAAAAGCGGTCGCAGCTGCGCGAAGCGATGAACTCCATCAATATCCCCGAAGGTATCGGCTGGATAGTCCGGACGGCAAGCGTCGATATCACGGAGGAGATCCTCGCCAGGGATGTCTCCTACCTGCTCCGCCTGTGGGACGAGATCAAGATGAAGGGTCAGGAACTGACCGGAGTCGGGCTGGTGTATGAGGAGCAGCACAGCGTCCTGCGGTTTTTACGCGAGCATTTCGATCCTTCGATCGAGGAAATTCTGGTCGATGACAAGGACGCGCTCGAACAGGTCAAGGAGTTCGTCGAGATGCTGCCGGCCGAGCAGAAGAAGGTCAAGGTGCGGCTGCACAAGGGGGCCCGGCCGATCTTCAACCAGTACAGCGTTGAAGACCAGATAGAGTCGATCTACCAGTCGAAGGTGAATCTGCCGTCAGGCGGGTCGATCGTCATCGACCCCACAGAGGCTCTTGTCGCAATCGACGTCAATTCCGGGTCAACATCGAAGGGGAAGAATTTTGAGGCCTCGATTTTCCAGGCCAACATGGAGGCGGCATCGGAACTGGCCCGGCAGCTGCGGCTGCGGGACCTCGGTGGCCTGATCGTGGTCGATTTCATCGACATGCGGAGCAAAAAGCATATCCGGGATGTCGAGAACCAGGTCAAGAAATCCATGAAGCGGGACAAAGCCAAGGTCGATATCAGCCGGATCTCGAAATTCGGCCTGATGCAGATCTCCAGGCAGAAGCTCGGGGCGCCGATCGAGGCCGGGAATTACCGGGTCTGTGAGCATTGCAAAGGCCGGGGCATGGTGCGTTCGGTGGAGACCCTGGCGCTCTTTTATCTTCGTCGCATTCAGACCGGGGCCAGCCGGAAGAACGTGGTGAAGGTGGAATGCCATTTCCCTCTCGATGTGGCCCATTACCTGCTGAACAATAAACGCCATGAACTGCTGGATCTTGAAAACAAATACCGTACTGAGGTGGTGATTGTCGCGAAAACGGCCATGAAACCGGCAGATAACGAGATCCTCTTTCATAAGGCCGAAAAAGAGCCGCCAGGGAAAAATCAGCCTTGAGGAAAGGCGGCAGATAGGGTATAAGAACACTTCTTTTAAGCACCAGTGGCTCAGCTGGATAGAGCAACGGACTACGAATCCGTAGGTCGGGAGTTCGAATCTCTCCTGGTGCACCAGTAAAAACAAGGGGTTAAGTCAATCTGGCTTAATCCCTTTTTCTTTTTCCGGTTGATTTGGTCAACCCCTGGTCAACCTTTTTTCCGAATGCTTGTTTTGGGACCGCTGGCATCATCCCCTCAATCCCTCTCTTTTTTCGGGCCAGCACCATCCCGCCCCGGCCTCAATCAGCGCATCGATGCCATCACCAAGTTCAGCCCGCAACTCGGCCATGACGTCGGCTGGTGTGAATGGGGCTGTCTCTGAATTGCGAGTGTCAGCAAATACGATATCCCTGGCCTCCTTGAGCCCGATATCGTCTATGAACCACGTGTTCCCGCGCTGGGCGAACAGCTGGAATACCTCTCTGACCTCTGCCTCGGATAACCTGTTTGAGACCATCCGGTTCCCGCGGCTGAAGAAGTCGCCGGTGATCGCCAGTAGAGCCCTATCGTCACGGAAATACCTGCCACCTCTCGCCTCATCAAAGATGTCACGCTCGGAATGCCGGGTATCGTTGTTGTCGCGGGAGTATTCCCCGTTGTTATAATCAACCGACTTCGCCTGATTCGGGTCGAAGATTATATAATGACGCTGGTCTGTGAAGTAAATTCCGTCATACCCCTGCAGTTGCTTCCGCTTTACGAAGGCAGCGGCGCTGTCGTGACGCAAAGTGTTTTTCAGAATTTCACGCGACGTCGAGGAGATCCTAAGTGGGTTCTCCATTCTGATATAAAACTTGTGGACGTTTCCTGTCCCTTTGCTATATCCTACCGCTTCTTCGTGTGTTTCAGCGAAGAAGTGGCCAAGGGATGACAACGGGGAACCTTGCCTATGACCCTCCTCTGCTCCAAACGTCCAAGTCTTAGGGTCGTCTTTCGTCCCAAAGGTTGCAGACCCATGGAACAGCACAAGGGGCTCTCCCTCGTCATCTACTGCTTCTGACTTTCCGAACCACCTTGCAAACGCTCCCTTCGCCTTCTGGAGTAATCCCTGGCTATCTCCCCTGGTTTCGCTGGCTCTCCAATCGTATCCCATAATGCTATCATTTCCCGTGTTACGTTGGGAAACTCCTGCATAATTTCCTGTGCGTTCTCCTCCAGCTCTTCCTTGGTAGGTTCCATTCTCATTTCTGATCTCCCTCTTTGCCTGATTTGCTTGCACCCTCACCGCGATATCGGCCAGGGCTGTGAACATTCTGTCCCTGTGAGGCGACTACCTTCCGCTCACCTCTTCGTCCAGCGCCCTCATCCACTCCTCCAGCGTCAGGTTCTCGTATAGCTCCCTCGCTCCCGGAACCTCCTCCACCGTCTTCCCCATCGCTGTGAATGCCCCCCCGATCCACGTCCTCAGTTCCTGGCCGTCGTCCATCAGCTGCATCACGAACTCCCGGTCGTCCAGATTCTCCAAATCCGGGGGTAGCAGCCCCAGGCCGTCCAGCAGGTTCTCCAAGTCTTTCCTGCCCTCCTGGTACTCCTCTTAATGGACATGGATTTTTCTTCTTGAACAGATGGGGTTCATTTGACGGTTAAGTTACTACAATGCACAATAGTTGGAAAATACCACAATGGCATCTTGCTAAACAATTGAATTGATATTGTTTTTCTGAATATCATTGAGATTCTTTCAATGATTTCTCCCCTGTAATATAATTTTGTGATTTTCAAATAACGAAATATTTTAAAGTAAATAGCAGTCGTTATAAGAAAACAACTAAAACTCCATAAAACAGCAACACATTGAGTTATAAAAAAACAATAATTCGTCAAATTACTTTTATCTTTTGTGCACGGCATGACGTTTCTAGAAGATCACGTAACTTTTTTATGAGGAGATGCTTCACAGCTTAAGTAATATTTCACATTGCAACTTGGTTGAAGAAAAGCAAGAGGTCTTTTATGCCATCTCGCATAATCATAGTTAACGATGATACCATTCAGCTTAACTTACTGAGTATTCTGGTTGTGGATTTAGGATATGAAGCAGTTTCGTTTGATCGTGCTGATAGCGCGTTAGAATATTTATCTCACCAGATCAAGGCGTCGGGGGAGAACCATCAATCATTGCCCTCCTTGATAATAACTGACCTCAGCATGCCAATAATCGATGGTTGGCGATTTGTCAGATTGTTAAAATCACCTGAATATTCTCCTCTCAACTTTATACCAATCATAATCATTTCAGCTACATTTTCGGGGGTTGACGCCCAAAACATAGCAATAGAAGTGGGCGCTGACTTGTTTCTACCTTCTCCGTTCGATCGGAAAACCTTCTCTACAGCAGTTGACAAACTCCTTAAAGGAGAACCTCACACACAACCTCTTCAGGTTCTCATAGTGGAGGACAGCATACCCCAGGCTAAAGTCATAAAAAAATATTTCTCAGATAACAATTTCGCAACAAAGGTTGCACACACCCTAAAATCAGCAACCGAATTAATCTCTTCCAATAAATTCGACCTCGCCATCATCGATTACCATCTGCCAGATGGTCATGGAGATACGCTGTTAGACATAATCAAATCGCAGCAAACAGACTGCTCGAGTTTGATGGTTACAACTGATCCAAGCCAGGATCTGTCTGTGGTCTGGATGAGAATGGGAGCCGCTGCCTATATCCGTAAGCCATTCAGTCCTCAATACTTGCTTGAAATCTGCAACAAAATAATGAGGGAGAGAAGTTTGCGTCGAGTCGAACACCTTCTGGAAGAAAGAACGAAACAACTTCAAGTCAATGAAGAGCAGTTCAGAACGATCGCTGATCATACGGCTGACTGGGAACTATGGATGAGTCCTGAGTTGAATATTCTCTATACAAGTCCGTCCTGTGAGAAAATTACTGGGTACGCTCAAGACGAATTTTTCGAAAATCCAGGCTTATTGACTGAAATACTGCATGAAGAAGATGTGTTTAAATTTCGCAAGCATGAACGCGCTATAAATACGCTGGAAGATCAAATCATTGAATTCCGAATAAAACGAAAAGACGGTCTTGAGCGTTGGATCGAGCACGTTTGTCATCCTGTGTACAAGACTGATGGTAAGTTCCTAGGTAGAAGGGTCAGTAACCGAGACATCACAGACAGAAAGACTTACGAAGAAATGCTGATAGATAGTCAAAATGAACTGCAGGCCATTCACGCACACGCCCCTGTTATGATGCTCCTAGTAGATCAAAATAGAAATATTCTCTTTGCAAACGAGGCCTTTAGTCAATTCGTCCAAGATAAAAAAGAGTATTTGATCGGCAAACGAGCATGTGGAGTTTTTGGTTGTGCAAATGCTCATGACGACCCTCGAGGTTGTGGATTTGG
>CAYYWK010000103.1:0-8139 GCA_964475345.1 uncultured Desulfobulbus sp. | reverse complement strand
GTCATTCGCGTCCTCGATTCAACACGGTACATCCAGGGCCCGGAAGGTGAAGCCTTGGAGAAGGAAGTTGCAGGGTATTCGCAGGTGAAGCACGGCATCGGTGTCTCCTCGGGAACCGATGCGCTGCTGGTCTCGCTGATGGCGCTCGGTGTCGGCAGTGGCGACCTGGTTCTGACAACCCCGTACTCGTTTTTCGCAACCATGGGAGTTGTGCTGCGTGTCGGGGCTCAGCCAGTATTCGCGGATATTGACCCTGTCACCTACAATATCGATCCGCTGAAAATGCGTGAAATCCTGGAGGCTGACAGGGATCGCCGGATCAAGGCTATCATACCTGTTCACCTGTACGGGCAGTGCGCCGACATGAAACCGATACTGGAGATTGCAGAACATTTCGGGCTGCCGGTGATCGAAGATGCCGCACAGGCCATAGGTGCTGAATATCCCATGGAAACAGGGCAGGGCACCGTAAACCTGCGAGCTGGTGCCATGGGGCTCTGCGGCTGCTTTTCTTTTTTTCCCAGCAAGAACCTCGGCGGTATCGGCGATGGTGGCATGGTTGTCAGCACGAACCAGGACTTTGCGAAAAAAGTCCAACTGCTGCGCAACCACGGCGCCCATCCGAAGTATTACCACGCGCTGGTTGGCGGAAATTTCCGGCTTGATCCTGTGCAGGCCGCTGTCCTGCGTGTCAAACTGCCGTACTTGGAGGGATGGCACCAGAAAAGGCGTGCAAACGCAGCGGCGTACGATCGGCTTTTTCGGCAGTCAGGGCTGGTCGAACAGGGGAAAATAGTCCCACCGGCTGCAGTTTACAGAGCATCCGGCGATTCGTCCAAGAGTACTGAAAATTTCCATATCTACAACCAATACGTGATTCGCGCCGAACGCCGTGACAGTCTGAGGGACTGGCTTCTTGCCAACGATATCGGCTGTGAGATTTACTACCCGGTCGCGCTGCATAAGCAGGAATGTCTTGATGCGAGCTACCATCGCCTGTCGCTGCCGGAAGCCGAAAGAGCTGCAGTCGAAACCCTGGCATTGCCCATCTATCCTGAACTGACCGGTGAAATGCTGGAGCATGTCGTTGCCACCATCGCCAGTTTTTATGAACATCACTAGGTGAGTGAGAAGATCCCGGACTGGGAAAAATCTCCTTTGATCTCGTTTACTTTCGCACACATTGACCCTCCTGCCGGACGGCTGAATCGATGAACCAGATTCTCTGCAGACCAGCAAGGCTTCATTGTCCGGCTGCCGTGCTCTTCTTGATGTTGATTATTCCGTCGGCTGCAGTCGCTGCACCGTCAATCGGCAAGACTGTCTCTCAGCCGCAGGGCATCATCGTGCTCGATGATTCGCCGCTGCCTGTCTGGAAGAAAAAATGGGATGAGGCTCGCCTGCTCGTCAGGCGCAAGGATTATCTCAAAGCCGCCCAGACATATTCGGAACTCCTTCAACTCAGACCGCAGGTCGAAGAAATACTCTGGGAATACTGCAACGTCTTGGTGGACCTCCAGGATTGGCTTTCAGCTGCGGAACTGGTCGAAAAACTCCTTGAGCTTGATGGCAACCGTCAGGATTATCTGCTGCTTGCCGGAAAAATTTCTCTTGGCAATGGTGAGTTCAGAAACGCAGTAGACCGCTTTGAAAAGGTATACACCGCAGACACCAGCGGCCCTTTCTCCACAACTGCCCTCAAAGGTTTGGTCACAGGCCTCCAGGGCAGCGCCAGAAAACAGGAGGCCTTCCCGCTGATGGAACAGCTGTACAGGCGGACGCCTGAGGACAAGGAACTGTTGCAGGATCTTGCCGGAATCGCCCAGGATCTTGGTTACCTCGATAAGTCCCGGGCATACTATTCCACGCTGGTCGAACGGTTCAGCACTGATGAAGAAACCATGCTGCGGGCTTCATCGGCCTTTGAACAATCTGGAGCCGCCCAGGACGCCCTCGCCATCTGGGAATCATATCTCGAGCGTCAACCCGCATATCTGCCCTTCCATAAAAAAATTGCCGATTATTTCATGATGATAGGCAAATCGAGGGCAGCCTTGCCGCATATCCTGTTCATGATAGACAATGGTGTCGAGGACGATCAGCTGCTGCTGGTTGCCGGCAGGATACTGTTGAATGACGAAAAGCAGCCGGCCAAAGCCTTGCAGTATCTCGAGCAATATGCCGCACATCATCCCGAGGATATCGACACGAGTTTTCAGATAGAGAAAATCCGTACGGTCCTGGCAGACACGTTCATCTCCAACATCGAAAAGGATGGCGTGCAGATGCTATGGGACGATCTTGTCGAGATCACCCCGAACCGCGAGGCGATCTATCTTGAGATGGCTGAAAAGCTTGAGAAAAAAGGCAACTACGCTGATGTGCTGAAGATTCTGATGGTCATTCAGCGCTTTCGACCGGAGGATCGGGATATCCTCCTGAGAATCGCCAAGACTCAATTCGAATTAGGCAATTACCAGGAATCTTATACTTATCTAAAAACTATCGAGAAAGTCTTTTCCGGAAAGAGCGAGTATCTCCTGCTGCGCGCAGAAACTGAAGAGCGTCTGGGATTGGACGCAGAAGCCTTGCGGCAGTACTTCAAGGTACTGGAACTGCAGCCAGATAATCATGCCGCCTTTGCCAGGGCTCTCGCACTGGCTGGCCAGCTGGGTCTGATCGACGAACTGCAGAGACTTGCGACAAAACTGCGCGGAGGGGAGCACGGAAATCGCCTTGACCTGTGGCTCGACTACCTCAGGGGGCTGAGGATGAATGCCCTGTTCGAAAAGGCCTGGCCTGTCTACCAGGACCTCCTGGAACGGTATCGCGGGCAGTCCGCTGAAGTTGAGAACATTCTTCTCGACAAGGTTGAAACCCTCCATGCCTCGCGGCAGTATTTTCTCGCCGAGCAGGTTTTGCGTGAAATGCTTGCCGCAACCGGCTCTTCGAAAGCGGTGTTGCTTAAGCTCGCGGATCTTGCTTTGCGCGAAAAGAATGTTAAATCGGCCCGGGAATGGTGGTCCGCAATCGAGCAGAAATATGCGACTGGGAATTGGCGGAATGGCGATGATGCCGATAAACGCGCCACTTTTGGCTTGTATATCGATATTCTGCTGCTTGACGGTATGTTCGACCAGGTTGTCAGTGAGGTTGATGACCTGCAGCAGCGTCTGAAAAACCATGACCAGGACAGGCAAGAGGCGGAATTTCTGTCAACGATGCAGCTCGCCAGGTGTCGCGCACTCTTCAACCTCGGTGAGTACGAGCGCTGTCTGAAAGAGATGAACGCGATGGTTTCATCCAATCGGGAAAACACCATCGAGCTGGCAGTGCTGTGGTTTCAAGTCACCAAAAAGACGGGCAAACCATCATCCGCCTTTAAGGAACTGGACAAAATGCTCCATGATAGCGACAGGTTGTCGCCGGTCCTGCTTTTTCAAGCGGCAGAGGTTGAAAGGAATTTTGGCGAATTCGAGGCAGGACTGCACCACGTCGGGCTTATCCAAGAGATGCTTCCCGGATCAGTCCGGGCCCAGGTCGTCAAGGCCGATTTGTTGTGGCAGGCAGGCAGATTGTCTGAGGCGCTGCAGTGTTATCACGGTCTGCTGGACGTCCTCGGAGAACAGAAGTTCTTGCGCGACAGGGCCTTGGAACTGGAATTGCTGCGGGGTAACTTCAAAGAGATTGTCCGGGGGGCCGAAATTAACTCAATGCCGCCCTCTGAGATTGATGAAAAGAAATCCGTGAATGCGCCGGTTCCTGATTACTGGCGCAAGCTTCTTCTTGCCAGGGCCTTGTGGACTGCCGGTGAATGGGACGCCGCCAGCGATGTCTACGAGCATCTGCTGGATGATCCCGTGCAGCAGGACTTCCGGTCGGCGATAGCGGCGGAGCAGATAGAGATCACCCAGCCACCGCTGAAAAAAAGCATCTGGAACGTCCTATCCTTCAGCTCGCCGGCACCTCCAGACCCGCTTGCCCAGTACATGGAACCCCAGTTCGTCAGCAGCAATACCGGCACCCGGCTCGACAAGGTGACCGCCAGGATGTACGAAAAATATCGCTGGCAGCGACTCATCAGAAACGAATACCAGGCCAAGAAAGCCGAGCAGAGAAAAGATATCAGGGAGGCTGAGCGGCAGTACAAGGAACTTGTTGAAAAGGACGCCTCCATTGAAGGGCTGTTTGACCTGGCCCAGATTTACGGCCGGTTGGGTGAATATGGCAAGGAAGCAGAGCTGTATTCAAGTATCATGAAGTATGGCCCTGCCTACCCTGGATTGAGCGAGGCAATATTACGGAACGAACTGCTGCGTCAGCCCCGCCTCTCTGCTGATTTCGAGGTTATTGAAAAAGAAGGTCGGGATGGGTATATCGATACCTTCCGTCAGAGCCTGGGCAGCACCTTCTGGTTCATGCCAGCGCTGGATAAAGAAGCCTCGCTGGAGTACCGGGAGAACAGATACACCGACAGCGCTGACATCGATACGATTCGCGGACATAGGCTCATTGGCGCCTATTCACACGATTTTCCCAAATATTTCGACATTCAGCTGCGGGCTGGAGCAGAAAGCCTGAATGAGTATCAAACCACCGCCACTGGTGGAATGCGGATCAATTGTCTGCTGGATGACCATATCAAGGCCTATGTTCTCTTTGATCAAAACCCGGTTTACGACACCCTGGCTGCTCTTGAAAATGGCATTTATTCCCAGGATTACGAAACAGGCCTGATCATCGAGAGTCCGAAAGGAATCGCCTTTGGTGGTGACTACCGCCGCCGCAGGTACAGCGATGACAATTCTCAGGACCAGGCCCATCTGTGGTCCGGTTATGCGATCTACAACAAGGCGACGACATTCAAGCTGCAGTACGATTACAGGACCATCGACAACAGCAAGGAAAGTTCGGACGATTTCCCGGATACGACAACCGTTCAAATTTTCGACACCCCCCTCTACTGGAGTCCTGATGAATACTGGGAGCATCTTGCGACTATCAGCTTTCAGCATCTTCTGAAGACGTTCAGCCTGACGAAGGGCACGCCAAGTTATTATTCTCTTGATTATTCCTTTGGATTTGAATCGGGGCAGGATTTTACACACAGGATGGGTTTTGAGATTTTGCTTGAAATGAGCACCCATTTTCTATTAAAAGGGAACATCTCGTATGCGACCTCAGACGATTTCGAGCAGAAGGGAGCGCTTTTTTCGCTGATTTATCGTTGGTAACGAGTAGTATTCATTTCCTGCCAGGATACCGGTAGCTTGGTACTCTGGCAGGAATTTTTTTTATGGAGGTCAGAATGGTTGTTCGCATTCCCATGTCAAAATCCGGGAACTTGAGGCTCAGGGAGGAACTGAGCAAACTGGAACGCATAGACAGGGCCGAGGTGGTCAAGGCAATAGAAACCGCACGAGAGCACGGGGATCTGAAGGAAAATGCCGAATATCATGCCGCCAAGGAACGACAGGGGCATATCGAGGGCAGGATACTCGAACTCAAAGACAAACTTGCCCGCGCAGAGGTTATCGACTGTTCCAAGGTCTCAACCGAGAAAGCAGTCTTTGGTACCGTAGTGAAATTACTCGATCTTGATACAGACGACGAGATTTCCTATCAACTTCTCGGCCCTGAAGAAGCTGATGTCAAGAAAGGTTCGATTTCGGTTTTGTCGCCTCTTGGCCAGAGCATGCTTGGCAAATCGATTGGCGATGAAATCCTGGCCAGGACGCCCGGGGGCACGAGAGAGTTTGAAATCATCGATATCCAGCCATCAACTTTTTCCTGAAAACCGTGCTGCTCACAACTATTGCCCCTCAAAGACAGCATCTACTGGCGGCAGTGGAGTCTGGCGAACCGGTCTTTCAAGTGCTTTTGCTGTCTTCGATGACCAGGAGCCCGGATAGGATGATCTTCAAGAGCTGATCTGCTATTTCTTCCACAGAGTATTTGCCTTCAGCTGATGTGTTCCAGATCCTCGAAACTTCATCAAGAGCGCCGAAAAAGAAGCGCTTGGCGATATCCGGTTTGATATCCTGCCTGAAGATGTGTTGCTTCTGTCCGAGTTGAACGATGTCCGCAACCAGATCGGTGTACTCAGTGAATTTGTTGTTTCTGTAATCCTTGATAAGTTTGTTGGTCTGCCGCAACTCGATCTGGATTACCTCGGCAAGATTACGGTTGCGTTTCATTGTTTGAAGATGCCTGGTGACATAGGCTTCCAGCATTTTTCTCGGGTCGGTTTCGGTTGCCAGCACCTTCTTGATCTGGTCGACAATCTTGCCTATCTCCTCTTCAAAAACCGAGACAAGGATATCGTACTTGTTGTTGAAATAGAGATAGATCGTTCCGTCAGCAACCTTGGCTTCTTTTGCGATATCGGCTATTCTGGCAGTAAAAAAGCCTTTCTTGGCAAAGACTTTCGTGGCAGCCGAAATTATCTTTTCATGTTTGCTGGTATCTTTCATTATATGCACAACTTGAACAAGAGACGGGTAAGTGCAGCACGGTTCTGGTGAATGGCTATTCATTCAGCTAGCTATAGTGTATTTCCTTTTGTTGCATTGTCAATACGAGAAAAAAGCACTCAGCGTATCTCAATACATAATGTATAAACATATACATACACAATATTTTAACAACACATGGGGGCAGAGATGAAAATCCTGGTGATCGGCTCGGGTGGTCGCGAGCATGCGTTGGTGTGGAAAA
Source organism: uncultured Desulfobulbus sp. (assembly GCA_964475345.1). Classification (GTDB taxonomy): domain Bacteria; phylum Desulfobacterota; class Desulfobulbia; order Desulfobulbales; family Desulfocapsaceae; genus Desulfoprunum. The sequence goes on along the minus strand of CAYYWK010000103.1, from coordinate 1,422 downwards.
TACGGCAAAGTCCGAAGGTCGAAGCTGTCTACTGCGCACCAGGCAACGCCGGTATCGCCGAGATGGCCGAATGTATCGATATTTCAGCCACTGATATCAAAAGTTTGGTTGCCTTTGCAGCCAAAATGCACATCGATCTGACTGTCGTCGGTCCGGAATCTTCCCTCGTCGAAGGTATTGTCGATGCCTTTGAGGAAAAAAAACTGCGCATTTTCGGTCCCTCCCAAAAAGCGGCGATACTTGAGGGCAGCAAGGTCTTCACGAAGGATTTTCTCAAGAAATACAACATTCCCACAGCGGCCTACAGGTCATTCACCAGCGGTCTGGAGGCAAAGAAATATCTCGCTGGATGTTCTGCGCCGGTCGTGGTGAAGGCGGATGGACTGGCAGCCGGCAAAGGTGTGATTGTCGCGACCAGCATTCAGGAGGCCACAGATGCTGTTGATCTCATCATGAAAGAGAAGGCCTTCGGAAGTGCTGGCAATACCATCGTGGTAGAAGAATGCCTTGTCGGCGAAGAGGCCTCCTTTCTTGCTTTCACAGACGGCAAATCCATCAAGGCGCTCCCGACTTCCCAGGACCACAAGGCGGTTTTCGATGGAGACAAAGGACCGAACACTGGTGGGATGGGGGCATACTCGCCTGCACCGGTGGTGACGCCTGCGATGACTCAATATGTGATGGAAAACATCCTGGCACCAACGGTCAACGGCATGGCTCTCGAGGGGCGACCGTACAAGGGTATCCTCTATGCCGGCCTGATGATCGATGATAAAGGGGTCAATGTCCTGGAATACAACTGCCGGTTCGGAGATCCCGAGGCGCAGCCACTGTTGATGCGCATCCATACCGACATCGTCGACATCTTCGAGGCCTGCATCGATGGAACTCTCGAACGCCTGGAAATCCGCGTCGACCCCAGACCAACTGTATGCGTCGTCATGGCGTCGGGTGGATATCCCGGGAGGTATTCCTCCGGAAAGGCCATCAAGGGATTGAAAAATGCCGCAAAAATTGAGGGCGTTCAGGTTTTTCATGCCGGAACAAAAAAAGTCGCAGGCAAAATCGTCACCAGCGGCGGCCGGGTGCTCGGGGTGACCGCGATCGGAAATGACCTCGCCGAAGCGATCAATCGTGCGTACCTCGGGGTCAGCAGGATTCAGTTTGCTGATTGTCAGTATCGCAAGGACATCGGCGGCAAAGCCCTCAAGCGCATGGCCGATTTACAGAGGAAACCAATGGTCGGAATCGTCATGGGCAGTGATTCTGACCTGCCGGTCATGAAGGCGGCGGCTGATTTTCTTGAAAGGATGGGCATTGCCTATGAGATGACCGTCGCCTCTGCGCACCGCTCGCCAGAGAGGGCCGCTCGTTGGGCGCGAACTGCCGCTGAACGGGGCCTGCAGGTAATCATCGCCGGTG
>CAYYWK010000102.1:0-8147 GCA_964475345.1 uncultured Desulfobulbus sp. | reverse complement strand
GCCTTCTCCTCCCCGTGGGATGACCAGATCGATATGCTGCTCCCGGGTCAGCAGCATGTTGACTGCTGCCCGATCGGTTACGGGGACAACCTGGGCGGCATGGGGATCGATCCCCGTGTCGGCGAACGCTCTCTGCAGGATGCCGGCAAGCGCTATATTGCTGTGGATCGCCTCCGACCCCCCGCGCAGGATCACGGCGTTGCCGGACTTCAGGCAGAGAACGGCGGCATCGATGGTCACGTTTGGCCGCGATTCGTAGATCATGGCGATAACCCCGAGAGGGACACGCATCCTGCCGACCATGATGCCATTGGGTCGCTTGACCAGTTCCTGGATCTCGCCGACCGGGTCATTCAGAGAGCATACCTCGCGTACTCCGGCGCTCATCGCGGCGATGACCGTATCCGTTAATGTCAGCCGGTCGAGCATTGCCGCCGACAGGCCTTTTTCTTTACCCAGTTGAATATCCTTTCTGTTTTCTTCCTGAAGGAATTCCCTCTCGGCCTCAAGAAGTTCAGCGATCCGCAAAAGTGCAGCATTCTTCAGAGCCGAGGAGAGGGACATCAGGGAAAACGCTGCATCCCTGGCCTGCCTGGTCAATGTATCGACAATTTTTTCAAGCGAATCTTCCATAATTGCTCCGACAGCACGCATAATCAGAGGATGACAAGGTTGTCGCGATGGATCACTTCATCACTGTCCTTGTACCCCAAAACTCCCGCAATCTGGTCCGATCTCAAACCGTGTATTTTCTTCACATCCTGTGAGGTGTAATTAATCAGGCCGACGGCCACTGCCGCTCCGTTGAGATCCAGACAGCGGACGGCGTCTCCGACCCCGAACTGGCCTTCCACCGTGCGGATGCCCGAGGGAAGCAGGCTCCTGCCTTTCCGGGTGATCGCCAGAACCGCGCCGTCATCAAGGGAAAGAGCGCCTTTTGGCTTCAGGACATAACTGATCCAGTGCTTGCGACTCTGCATCTTTTCCCTGCGGGGCAGGAAAAAAGTCCCGATCATTTCTCCGCCGAAAAGCCCCTGCAACATGTTCCTCCGCCTCCCCGGGCCGATGAAGGCGCTCCCCCCTCGCACGGTCACCATCTTTGCAGCCTTGAGTTTGCTGGCCATCCCCCCGGTTCCGACATCGCTTTTGCCACAACCGGCCATTTGTTCGATATCGGAGGTAATATCAGCGACGGTATATATTGGCACGGCATCTCCTCTTGCAGAGGGATTGCCGTCATAGAGGCCATCGACGTTGGTCAGGCAGATGAACATGTCCGCTTCGATCATGTTGGTGAGCAGCGCTCCCAGCGTGTCGTTGTCTCCGAAACGCAATTCTTTGACCGATACGGTGTCGTTTTCGTTGATGATCGGAATGACGCCGAACCTGAAAAGCGTCATGATGGTATTGCGGATGTTCAGGTACCTGTCGCGATCGGCTAGATCCTCGTAGGTGAGCAGGATCTGAGCGATATTTTTCCCATGTTCGGAAAAGGCTTCTTCATAGGCCTGCATCAGACACGATTGACCTATTGCTGCATAGGCCTGCTTCTCAGGCAGGCTTGCTTCAGCAACCGCAGCCCAGCCGATCTTCTTTCTGCCGGCAGCAACCGCCCCGGAGGTGACGAGAATCACCTCTCTTCCGCTTCCGTGGAGGAAGCTGATTTCCTTGGCCAGATTGCGGATGACATCGTGATTGATGCCGTTCTCGTCGGTGAGAACGGCACTGCCGGCCTTGACGACGACCCTGCGAGCCTTGTCGAATAAGGTCTGACGAAAATAGAGTCCATCGTCATGGTGCATCTGAAGGGTCATGGCATCACAGCAGAGTTTAAATCGGCTGGTTAATCAGATTCTTTGTTGCCGTGCAAAGATATTCGACAATCCTGCCACTCCCCGGCGAGATATTCCTCCAGAAGGCGCTTGAGGCGATCAAGGCCTTGACCTGTTTGACAGGACACCAGCAGGGGCGTGCCGCCCTTGCCTTGGAACCATTTTTCGCGCTTGCTGCAGGCGGATTGATCGAGGAGATCACACTTATTCAACACCAGAAAACGTTGCCGTTCAACCAGTTCCTGTTTGTAGGCAAGCAATTCTTTCTCGATGGTATAAAAGTTTTTCTTAAAATTGTCATCAGCCAAGTCGATGATATGCAGCAGGATTCTGGTCCGCTCAATGTGCCGAAGAAAGGTATGGCCCAGACCGATCCCTTCGCTGGCCCCTTCTATGAGACCAGGAATATCAGCGAGTATGACCTGTTCTGCACTCCTAAGATGGAGAACGCCCAGTTGTGGCTCTAGAGTGGTGAAAGGATAATCGGCTATTTTCGGATTTGCAGCGGAAAGCTTGGATAAGAGAGTTGATTTACCGGCATTCGGCAGACCCACCAGACCGATATCGGCAAGCAGTTTCAGTTCGATGCGAAGCCAGCGCTCCTCTCCGGGAACGCCATCCGTTGCAAAACGCGGAGTCCTGTTCGTGCCGGAAGCGAACCTGCTGTTCCCTAACCCTCCGGCACCTCCAGCAGCTGCGATATATTCGCCGCCCTCGCAATCAAGGTCGATCAGCAATGCACCGGTTTCCGCATCTCTGACAACCGAACCGACAGGAACGGTGATGATGCAGTCGCTTCCCTGCCTTCCATGCATGTCCTTACCCTGGCCATTTTTTCCAGATTCGGCCTTGAAATGGGATCGATACCGGAAATCGATGAGAGACTGCACCTTTTTGCTTGCCCTGATTATGACATTCCCCCCCTTGCCGCCATCGCCGCCATTGGGACCTCCTTTGGCGACGTACTTCTCCCGGCGGAAGCTTATACATCCGTTGCCCCCGTCCCCGGCTTTCACAAAAAATCTGGCCTCATCCACAAATGCCATGTCGGTCACCGGAGAGAGTTGTCACACGCTGCTTCAACAGCTGGAAATAAAAAAACTCGAACACCGTGCAACCGGCATTCGAGTTTCAAAATATATTCGAGGAACTGATGTCAGCAATCAGATTGCGGGGTAGACGCTCACCCTCTTCTTGTCCTTGCCGAAATCTTCGTATTTCACGACTCCGTCAACCATGGCGAACAGCGTGTAGTCTCTCCCGCATCCGACATTGGTACCAGGATGAATTTTGGTGCCCAATTGCCGAACCAGGATATTTCCAGCCTTCACCTCTTGCCCCCCGAAGCGTTTGACTCCCCTTCTCTGGCCGGCGCTGTCACGGCCGTTACGAGAACTTCCTCCCGCCTTCTTGTGTGCCATTTTCCTGCTCCTTCCTTGCCGGAACTGCTACGTTCCTTTACACGTGAAAATTACGCTGATATTTCTTCGATTTTAAGGCCAGTAAACGACTGCCGATGCCCTTTCTTGACCTGAAAGCCTTTCCGCCGTTTCTTCTTGAACACGATGACTTTCTTTGCACGTCCCTGCTCAGCGATTTTCGCTACAACCTTCGCCGTCTCCAGCACGGGCTGACCTATTTTGACCTGCTCGCCATCGACAACCATCAGCACCTCACCAAGCTGGATGGTATCGCCGACATTGCCTTCAAGTTTTTCAACACGCAATTGATCTCCACAGGCGACTTGATACTGTTTCCCGCCAGTTCGTACTATCGCATACATTTGATTGGACCTCACAGAAAGAAAAATTCTCGTATGTGTACCGTGCTACACGCGAACAAAGAAGATTGAATTAACTCTCTTTAATCAGATAAGTCAAGCTATTTTCACAGCAAGCCGTCTTGAGCAACGGTACCACGTTCCGCTTTTCAAACAGCTCCGGCGAACACTCACACAGAACCTTCCAATCGTGCCTTTTCTTTTTCCAGACGGATTGCGCAGGCCTTGGCAAACGCCGTCTTCTTGCCGTGCTTACTGATCGATACCGAAGTCTTGCCCTGCTTTCCCTGCCTGGTGACCCAACTGACTTCGTATCTGTTCAATCGTTCGTTGAGTCGCACACCGACGACCCCGGTACCCGAGTTGCTGACTGTTACCATGTGCTTGTTGGTTCGCACCTTGCCAAGCCGTTTTTCAGTCTTGTCTCTCCAGGAGATTGCCGACAGAAGGCTGGAATATCGTCCGCCGCATTTCCGATCGGAAAAGAATTTTGAATGCGTCTTGCCAACGAACCTGACCCGGACATACCAACCGTGGGTTCTTTTCGATTCCTGATCTATTCTAGCAATATCTTTGTGTTTTTCCAGGAGCAATTTGTGTTTTTTCTCATCTTCCATGAAGGACCTCATCTTCGGCCTGATCGGCCTACATCGAACAAAAAATATATGGATGACAACAGTGTTAGAAAAAAGTAAGCTCTATCCATTATCATGTTAAGGGCACTAAATACACCACAGCGTCACATTGCACGGCACGCTACTTAGCTTAGTCAGGTATCCCTGTCAATCATTTTTTCCGCCCTCTCCTCCTTTAATGGGAGTATTTCCCATTTCCGACGCTCCCTGCTGCCGCCCATTTTCAGCAAACTAACTGCAAACTGAGTAACATGCCCATTCGTTCCCGCGACTTCGAGCAACTGTCCAACACCATCAGGCTATTGTTAGGAGAAAAAGGTTGCCCATGGGATAGACGGCAGACCTTTTCCTCTCTCAAGGAACACCTTCTCTCCGAGCTCGAAGAACTGCTCACCGCGATCGATCGCGAAGATTCCGCAAATATCTGCGAGGAGCTTGGCGATCTCCTCTATCTCATCCTGCTGATATCTGAAATTGGAAGAAAAACTCATCAATTCAGTATCGAGGACGTCCTGGTCGGCATCAACGCCAAGCTTATCCGACGCCATCCCCATGTCTTTGAAGAGTATACGGAGTTATCGGACGAAGATTTGCGAAAACAATGGCTGAGAATCAAATCAGAAGAGAAATCCGTAAAATAAGTTTGACACTTTCATTATAGCCCGATAAAATTATAGGTTCTCTTTCGAGAGGTGCAAATAATTCCGCTTACGATGAGCGGAAACTTTTCGCACCACCGATCCTGACCCAGGATCAACAACCTCTTCGCCCCTTGCGTGTAGACGTGTTAACGGGGCCAAACGGGCATACGCCCACATCACATGAGTCCACGAGGAGGAACCATGCGCAGGTACGAAACAGTCTTCATTCTTCGCCCCGGCAAGAGTGAAGAAGAAGTCAACACGATCGTCGAGATGACCAAGAAGATCATTCTTGACGAGAACGGCAGCATCATCAACCTCAACCGCTGGGGACTGAAAAAACTGGCCTACACCATCAAAAAAGAAAGCCAGGGCCAGTATATTTTTTGCGACTTTGCTGGAACCCCAGCCGCTGTCGCCGAAATCGAGCGTAAATTCAGAATCGATGATGCTGTCCTGAAATATCTGACGATCAAAACTGCTGAAGCCATCACAGCCGATGAAATCGAGAAGGCCATAGCGGATGCTGAAGCCAGAACCGCAGCATTCGCCAGGGAAACATCCGAAGGCGACGAACACGCTGCTGCGGAAGAAGACGATTTTGCAGAAGAAACCACAGACGAAGAATAACGCCTTGGCGTTTTCCATTTCATGGAGTGAATCATGGCCCAAAAACCACAGAAAAAATTGTTTTCCCGTAAAAAAATCTGCCGCTTCTGCGCCGATAAGGAAGCGACCATTGACTACAAAGATGTCAAGACCCTGCGTGGTTTTGTAACCGAGCGCGGCAAAATTATTCCCCGCCGTATTGTCGGAACCTGCGCAACGCACCAGCGGCAACTGTGCGAGGCGATCAAACAGGCACGGCATATCGCCCTGTTGCCATACTCGGGTGCGGCTCAGGGTTGATGCTGCAAGCAGGTGCAAAGGTGGCGATAGAAGAACATTCGCGTCCCGAATTAGGCCGTATTTTCAGGGACATCCTGATATTTTCTCTAGCCACCTTGCTGCCGGCATATGATTTTGCTTTCTTTGGATGGGTCGCCGGCTGCCTGCCTTTGCTGACATTTTTAATACTGTATACATATGGTATGCATGTCGGCAACCGGATGGTTTTCGTTGGAGCAGTTCTGGCGCTTGCCGCCTCGGCGACTTTTGTACGATTTGAACCGCTGCTTGTTTCATTAGCAATGCTGCCCTCGGGCTATGTGCTGGCGCAGTCGGCTCTACGCAATGAATCCCCTGCCCGTTCAGGCCTGAAAGGCGTGGTTGCGCTCGCTTCCTGCTGGCTGGTGGTGATTGGCGGGCTTGGCCTGGTGTATGGAATCAATCCATACACGGGTTTTCTGGGTTCACTCGACGAGGGCGTTAGCGAAGCCCTTGAACTATACAGACAGAGTGCATCCATCAATGCCGAGACCCGTGCCATTTTGGAGAGCAGCCTGTACCAGATGAAAACTGTGCTTCCGCTGATACTGCCGTCGATTCTGACAGGAATCGCGTTTTCGACGATATGGCTGACCATGGCGTCAGGCCGCAGATTGGCCATTGCTCTGGCCGGGAAACCTCCCTGGCCGCAGCATCGTTTATGGAGGCTGCCCGACAGACTGGTATGGCTGCCGATAGCCGCTGGAGCGATGACCCTGCTTCCGGCAGAGCAACTGCGAGTCGTCAGCATCAACCTCTTGGTCGTTGGTTGCATCGTCTTTTGGTTTCAAGGACTTGCCGTTTTTTCGTTTCTCCTTCACAAGTGGAACCTGCCTTTTCTGCTCCGGGCTTTCCTCTATGTGATCGTGGTATTTCAATCATTTGGAGCAGTTATTCTTTTCGGAACTGGTCTCGCCGATGTCTGGCTTGACTTCAGAAAAATCAGAGAATCCGCCGGAACAGATTCGCAACTGACGTCATAAAACCAATCTGCCGTCACCTGGTGGGCAGCGGATTGACACGAACGACATGAATAAGGAGTAAGATATGGAACTCATCCTCAAGGAAACCATCAGCACACTCGGCCAGGAAGGTGATATCGTCACCGTCAAACCCGGATATGGTCGAAATTACCTTCTTCCCCAGAGAAAGGCCGTACTGGCCACTCCCGCAAACAAGGCGATTCTCGAGCAGAACAAGGCCGAAATAGAGGCCCGAAGAGAAAGCGATCGGCGAGCCGCGGAAGAGCTGTCGAAAAAAATCTCCGGCATCGAAGTTGTCATCGAACAGCTTGCCGGTGATGACGGCCGGCTGTTCGGTTCTGTAACGAGCGCCGATATTGCCGCCAAACTGATTGAAAACGGCGTTAATATCGACAAAAAACTCATCCTGCTGAGCGAACCTCTTAAAACAGTCGGTACCAGCACGGTTGCCATAAAAGTCGGTTTCCAGCTTACCACCGACATCACAGTCAACGTCGTTGCCGCCGCGAAGGAATAACCCTTTCCCAGCCCGGGTTTCTTCCCGGCAAACGCCTCTGGAGCACTCTTCACCAGAGGGGCGCTGTTTCTGACATACCGCACACCAGGAAGCCCTTGCCTTCCTGGTGTGCTTCTGAGTAGACTGCGTCGTCCTCCATGCTCTCCTGCGCCATGCACAGGAGCAATCATTTGATCAACCAGTCTCAGAACGGAACCGGCATGCGTGTCCCCCCCCAGAATATCGAGGCCGAACAGGCCGTCCTCGGATCAATTCTCCTCAAAGACAAGTCCTTCAGCACCGTTCTCGAAATCGTCGGCCCAGGTGATTTCTACAAGGACGGTCACAAGATCATCTTTGAGGCGCTGATAGATCTCTTTGAGAGGAGCGAACCGCAGGATCTGCTTACTCTCTCGAATCATCTCAGTGACAAGAACCGCCTTGATGAGATCGGCGGCATAGCCTACCTGACCAACCTGACTTCCATTGTCCCGGTTACGGCGAACATCGCCAGCTATGCCAAGATCATCCGCCAGAAATCTATCCTGCGCCAGTTGATCCAGGTCAACACCGACATCGCCTCCCGCTGCTTCGAAGAACAGGGAGACATCGATACGCTCGTCGACCAGGCCGAACAGGCCATCTTCGACATCGCCGGAGCAAAAAGCGGCCAGCACTTTGTCGCAGTCAAGCATATTGTCCCCAAGGCTTTTGAAACAGTGGAAAATCTGTTCAAACGCAAGGAGATGATCACCGGAGTCCCGACAGGATATTACGACATCGATCGGATGACCGCAGGGCTTCAGCCTTCCGACCTTGTCATCCTCGCGGCCAGGCCGTCGATGGGAAAGAC
>CAYYWK010000101.1:0-8163 GCA_964475345.1 uncultured Desulfobulbus sp. | reverse complement strand
ACTTGCTGCAGAATCCGTCGGTCTCGCTGGCTGGAGGGAAGCTTGTGGGTGCTTGCACCCTCCTGCAGGACGCCCTGGGGACGTCCTGGCACGCCAGCCGCAGATACCCGCAGCGACACGTCAGCATGCGGGGCAGCGGCTTACAGCTTTCCCTGATAGACTGCGAAAGCGGCGAGATCTTCGGCGAGATTGACAGCGGCAGGGCCCTGAAGGAGTGCCACCCCGGGGCTGTCTATATCCATCGTGCGGCCTCGTGGCTGGTCAAGGATCTCGATCTCCTGGCAAGGGAAGTCACATGCCTGCGGCAAAATCTGCCATACCATACCCGCCCGGTGTCCAGCAAGGAGACGGAAATTCTCGAGGTTCTCGGCAGTAAGCACATATTCTCCTGTACGGTCTCGTTCGGCAGGCTCAAGGTCACCGAGAGGGTCACCGGCTATCAGCGGATGAACAATTCCACTCGCCGCCTCATCGCCACGGTAGATCTAGACCTGCCGGAGCAGGTTATCGAGACGGAGGGATTCTGGCTTGAGATAGATGAGGGGCTGCAGCGCTGGCTGGAAGAGAGGCAACTGCATTTCATGGGAGCGATCCATGCGCTCGAACACGCAATGATTTCGCTTTTCCCGTTGCTTGTGCTCTGTGACCGTAATGATATCGGCGGCATCTCCTGCCCGCGGCATCCGCAGCTGCGGTGGTCCGGCGTGTTTGTCTACGATGGCTGCGAAGGCGGTGCGGGTCTGACGGCTGAGGCATATCGCCGGATCGGGGAGGTGCTGCAGCAGGCCGCGGCAACGGTAGGGCTCTGCCCCTGTGACAATGGCTGTCCTTCCTGTGTGCATTCCCCGAAATGCGGCTCAGGGAACAGGCCCATCGACAAGCGGGCATGTCTTGAATTGATTGCACGGATCATCGGGGCAGTACCCTCCGTTGCAGGTGATGTTGCATGCCAGGTTAACGATTTCGCCATAAAAAGACAGGAGGCGGGCGTGTTGCCCCTGCAGATTCCGTGGAGGAGGGGGCTTGCGGCATTGCCCCGGCATTACGGAGTCTTCGATCTCGAAACCATCCGTTCCGCGGCCGAAGTGGGAGGCTGGAACCGCTGTGAAAGGATGGGGGTGTCGGTGGCCGTGGTCTGGGACTCGCAACTGGGGGGATGCGTGACGTACCTCGAAGACGAGATTGCTGGTCTCATCAGGCATCTCCTCGAACTTGAGCTGGTGGTCGGCTTCAACTCCAGGCGATTTGACTATCGCGTTCTTTCAGGCCACAGCGCGCAGGATTTCAACCGGCTGCCGACGCTTGACCTGCTCGAGGAGGTATGCAACCATCTCGGCTATAGGCTGAGCCTTGACCGACTGGCTGAACATACGCTTGGCGTCAAGAAGAGCGCCGACGGTCTGCAGGCCCTCAAGTGGTACAAGGAGGGGAAAATCGAGCTGATTGTCGAGTACTGCAGGAAAGATGTCGAGATCACCCGTGATCTGCTCCATTTTGCGCTGGAGAACGGGTATCTCCTTTTCCAGAACAAGGCGGCGAAGATGGTTCGGTGTCCGCTGGTTCTGGAAAAGGCGATCGATGCGGCGTGCAGGCGGATTGATCAGGGCCAGATCAGCGGCTGAAAGATCCAGCCAACGGTACCGCCGCTGTGTTTGACTTTAACCCATTGATCCTGAGTGGAAATTTTGGTCAGCACCACTCCTCGTTCGACATCGGCGACAACCGGAGCGGTTGCGTTCGGTTCGGCCCGCATGTTGGCACTCTTCTTGGCATTGACAATGACGGTGTTTCCCTTGGTCACCAGCGAGGAGTGGATGTAGCCGGTATCGTTCTCGTAGTCAGAAACCTTGATCCAGTCGCCTTCCTTGCCCTGTATCTGCAGCGGATAGCCCTGAAACAGCTCCATCAGGACGGGAGCGTCGGTGGAAGGGGCAGTCCTGACGTTGACACCATCCTTGACGACGCTGACATACTCGGCAGACAGGGCGGGCCCGGCGAGCAGGGTACACAGGCTGCCGGCTACAAGTATCTTTCGTGTGAAATGTTTCAGAGTGTTTGAAAAAATCATAGCAATGTTCGTTGGTTGAATTGATTGAAAAAAGCAGTTCGGAACTGCGGCCATCGGTTGAGAGTTTCATCTATAGCATTAATGCCGATCGAAGTCAAAGCCTAGCACACCGCAAACTTCACGATTCTCTCTTCGCACCTGCTCGGGAAGACAGGATATTTCAAGAAAACGCAAGACTGCCGCGACTGCTGTTGACCCTTACCTCCGCTCCTATCGGCAGGGTCATGTTGCCAGGTATGTGACCAATGGGCAGGCTGCCCCAGACCGGCACGCGGGTTGCCTCGGTGAGATCGAGGACCCTCTGCCAGAGCCATTCCAGCGATTCCGCATCGCGAGAATCCTCCCGCCCTGAAAGTGTAAAAAAATCACCGAGAAGTATTGCGGCCGCCTCGTTGAACTTGCCAGCGAGGGCGAGCTGCGTCAGCAGCCGGTCAAGACGGTAGAGAGGTTCATTGGTATCCTCGAGGAGTATCACCCGGTCGTTCCAGCTGAAATCATAGGGGGTGCCCAGCAAGGTGGCGAGACTGGTGAGATTGCCGCCGGCCAGAAGCCCGCTGACCGTTGCCCCTCCCCGGAGAATCTCGACCCCGGGAAACGACACGGTGTTCTGCCAGGAGCCGGTCAGGCACTGGTAAAAACGCTCGATCGCCGGGGTGGTCAATCCCGACAGGGTTGTAAGCACCGGTCCGTGCAGGCTGAACAAACCGGTTTGAGACAGCAGGTGATTGTGGAGGACGGTGATGTCGGAAAATCCGATGAGCAATTTCGGCCTGCTGCGCACCACGTCGAGATGGACGCCATGCAGCATCCGCAGGCAGCCATACCCTCCCCGCAAGGTCATGATTCCCGAGCAGCTGTCATCGGCAAAGGCTTGGTTCAGTTCTTCCGCCCGCGTGCTGTCGCTGTCGGAAAACAGATCACTGCCTGGCCAGAGACGATCTGGATAGCGTACAGCAAAACCGAGTTGCTCAAGCACGGCAATTCCGCTGCGGAACGGCTCGATGGATTTCAACCGGCCACCGGGGGCGATGATCCTGACGGTATCGCCTTTTTTCAGCGGCGGCGGGATAATACGGTTTCTCATCGGCCGTTTTTCTTCTGGTAGATCAGGCGAAGCCCCTCAAGGGTCAGATTGGGGGAGATTTCCGAGATTGTTGCGGTGTATGGGGCAATGAGCCTGGCCATGCCGCCGGTGGCGATCACTTTCGCGGTGCAGTTGTCTCCGGTCATTTCCCTGCTGATTCCCCGGGAGAGGCCATCGATCATCGCCCCATACCCATAAAGAATGCCGTTCCGCATGGCTTGGATGGTGTTGCTGCCGATGATCGTGTCGGAGATCCCGGCGACGTCGATATGCGGCAGTTTGGCGGTTTTCCTGGCCAGTGCCTCGAGCGAGATGCCGATGCCGGGGAAGATGATGCCACCAATGTACTCGCAGCGGGAGGTTACGCAATCGAAGGTGATGGCCGTCCCGAAATCGATGACTATCAGGTCGGTCCTGAACTGTTCCCAGGCTGCAATGCCGTTGACAAGACGGTCGGCGCCGACTTCACCGGGGCTGTCGGTTTTGATGGCGATCAGATCGCCGACGGTTGCCGCCGAGACGATGAGTGGTGGAAAACGGAGATTGGCCGCCAGATGTTCGCGGCAGCAGTTGAGCCATGCAGTCTCAAGCGTTGGCACGACGCTGGCGATGGCGATATCGGTTATCCTGACCTTGTCGATGCCGGCCATGGCAAAAAGGGCGCTGTAACTGATAGCCAGTTCGTCGGCTGTCATGTCCCGGTCAGATTTGAGCCGCCACTGGCCGACGGGTCGATCGCCGTCGTAGATCCCGGTGACGGTATGCGAGTTGCCGATGTCGATGACGAAGAGCATTTCGGTGCGGGCCTGGTTTCTGGAATTTGATATGTCATTTCAGTGAGGTTCCTGCTAAAATAGACCATGTTCGGGAAAAATGAAAGGCCTCGCACGACTACGCTCGAAAAAGGAATTGTCCAGGCGCCCGGGATGTGATGTATCAGCGCTTTCATCTGCAAAATTAAGAGGTTCCATGCACGCTCTGTTGATTACGACGACATTTGAGCATCTCCAGGATGCCGAACGACTGGCCGGAATTCTGCTGGAGAGGCGTCTTGCCGCCTGCGCGCACATCGCCCACCCCGGGAGAAGCTTCTACTGGTGGCAGGGGAAGATCTGCGAAGCGACTGAATACGTCTTGAAGCTGAAAAGTTCCGAGGTCCTGTACCCGGAAGTGGAGGCATTGATCCGGGCTGAACATCCGTATCAGACTCCGGAAATTGTCGCCACGGCCATTGTTTCAGGCAGCCGCGACTATCTGCAGTGGCTGGAGAACGAGTTGCGGAAATGAGCACAAACGAAGAAAAGCGTCAGGTCGGTTACCGCAGGCGCAGGATCGGCGAGTACCAGTGCCATTGCTGCAAGGAAAAGAAACCGTTCTGTTGGAGTTGTCCCTGCGGATTTCAGATCTGTGACGACTGTTTCCAGGAGAACAAATGGGGGATCAGCAACGGTCCCACCTGGATTTGTCCAGATTGCGAGCGCATCCGCATGATGTAGCGCCTCCCGCCTCGAGACTTCCACCGGCAGTACCCAGATTCTTCCGAAAAATATATTTAAATTAAGTATTTCAATTGTTTATTCGTTGTGTCCAGGCCCCGTTTGCAACACGGTTGCCAAACAGGATGAAATGCAATAGTATGGCTTGCACACTGCACCCACGCCCTCTGGACACTGCCGATCATGAATATATCTACCCATAATTACGACGAAAGTAAGATCAAGACGCTGAGTTCGCTGGAGCACATCCGCAAGCGTCCGGGGATGTACATTGGCCGGCTCGGTGACGGTTCCAACCAGGATGACGGAATCTATATTCTCCTCAAGGAGATCATAGATAACGCCGTCGATGAATTCATCATGGGCTTCGGTAAACGGGTCAACATCTCGATCGAGGAGAATGGCCGGGTCCGGGTCAGGGATTTCGGGCGGGGAATTCCCCTTGGCAAGCTTGTCGATTGCGTTTCTACGATCAACACCGGCGCCAAATACAACACCGATGTCTTCCAGTTTTCGGTAGGCTTGAACGGTGTCGGGACAAAGGCCGTCAACGCGCTCTCCGAGCATTTTCAGGTCACCGCCTACCGGGAGGGGCAGTTTGCGTCCGCTCGTTTTACCCGGGGGATTCTCGTTGACCAGTCTGCAGGTGAGAGCTCCGAGAAAAACGGCACGCTGATCGAATTCCTGCCGGACAGAGAAATTTTTCCCGAATTTGCCTTCGATCCGGCCTTCATCGACAAACGGATGTGGCGGTACGCCTATCTCAACGCCGGCCTGAAGCTGTATGTCGACAAGAACCTGTATCTTTCGACCAATGGCCTGCTCGATCTGCTGCAGAAGGAACTGGCCGAGGAAAATCTCTATACACCGATCTACCACAAGGACGATATCCTCGAGTTTGCCTTTTCCCATACCGATTCGTACAGCGACAACTACTTCACCTTCGTCAATGGAACCTACACCAGCGAAGGAGGGACGCACCTCTCCGCCTTCCGGGAAGGGGTGCTGAAAGGGGTCAACGAGTACGCGAAAAAGGTGTTCGTCAACACCGACGTCCGCGACGGACTGGTGGGCACGCTGGCCATCAAGGTCAAGGAACCTGTGTTTGAGTCGCAGACCAAGAACAAGCTTGGCAACACGGAGGTCCGTTCGTGGATTGTCGCCAGGGTCAAGGACGCGGTCTGCAGTTCTTTGTACAAGGATACCGACGCCGCCGAGATCCTCCTGGACAAGATCCAGCGCAACGAAAAGGTCCGTAAGGAACTGCAGAGTGTGAGGCAGGAGGCAAGAGCCAAAGCCAAAAAGGTGGCCTTGAAGATCCCGCAGCTCAAGGACTGCAAGCATCATCCGGCAAAAGGCAAACCTTCGCCGGAAGATCGCCGCAACATGCTGTTTATCACCGAAGGCCAGTCGGCATCCGGCTCGATTGTCTCGGCCAGGGACCCGATGGTGCAGGCAGTCTTCTCCCTGCGCGGCAAACCGATGAATGTCCTCGGTCAGAAGATGGCCCTGCTGTATAAGAACGAGGAAATGTACTCGCTGATGCGGGCTCTGGACATCGAGGACTCGATTGCCAACCTCCGCTACGACAAGGTTATCCTGGCGACCGATGCCGATGTGGACGGGCTGCATATCCGTAACCTGCTGCTGACGTTTTTCCTCCATTATTTCGAACCGCTGGTCAAGCTGGGGTATGTCTATATCCTGGAAACGCCAATTTTCAGGGTCCGCAACCAGCAGCAGACCATCTACTGTTATTCCGAAAGGGAAAAAATCGAGGCGACAAAGCTGCTGAAGGGTACGGGGAGCAGGCAGATGTCGGTGGAAACGACCAGGTTCAAAGGATTGGGAGAAATTTCCCCCAGGGAATTCAAACAATTCATCGGACCGGATATCCGTCTCAGGGGCGTCACTCTCGATTCCATCAGCGAGGTCAATAAGGTACTGGCGTTTTATATGGGTAAAAATACGCCGGACCGGAAACAGTACATCATGGACAACCTGATCTGACAGTGGTTGTCGAGCCACGGCCTCGCACTGCTGAGGCCTCACCTCCAATCGGTACGCAAAAGCCATCATGGATTTCAGCCCTGGAAAACTGCAGAAATTGTTCGAGTATAATTTTCTTGAATATACTTCGTATGTTATCAGGGAGCGGGCCATTCCCTCGATAGAGGATGGGCTTAAACCGGTACAGCGGCGCATTCTCCAGACCCTGATCAATATGGAGGACGGGAGGTTTCACAAGGTAGCCAACGTGGTCGGCGAGACGATGAAATTGCATCCCCATGGGGATGCCTCGATCTTTGCTGCCCTTGTCAACCTGGCAAACAAGGGCTATCTCATTGATCGACAAGGGAATTTTGGAAATATTTTCACAGGCGATCAGGCCTCGGCAGCCCGATACATTGAATGCCGGCTGTCTCCTCTGGCCAAGGAAGTGCTGTTTAACAAGGATTTGACAGAGTATGTTGAATCGTACGATGGCAGGACGGTCGAGCCAGTTTCTCTGCCTGCCAAAATCCCGCTTCTTCTGCTTCAGGGCTCCGATGGCATTGCTGTCGGCATGGCGACCAAAATCCTGCCCCACAATTTCTGCGAGACCCTGGAGGCCCAGAAAAAGATCCTCCGCAATCAGGAATTCACCCTGTACCCTGATTTTCAGCAGAAGGGGTATATAGACGTAACCGATTATGAAGATGGCAACGGCAGGGTTCGGTGTCGCGCGCGGATAGAGGAAGTCAATGAGAAAACCATTGTCATCAGGGACATCCCGTTCACCACGACCACCCAGTCGCTGACGGAATCGATCGAGAGGGCTGCAAAGGCGGGGAAGATCAAGATTGTCTCCATCAACGACTACACGGCGGAAGACGTCGAAATAGAGATCAAACTCGCCCGTGGGGTCTATGCAAAAGACACCATCAAAGCCCTCTACGCCTTTACCGACTGCGAGATTCCGATATCTCCAAATCTGACGCTTATTCGGGGGAATACTCCGGAAACCTCGACAGTTAGCGATGTTCTTCGTTACAACACCGAAAAACTGCAGGCCGACCTTACCAGGGAACTGGAAATAGCACTCGGGAGATTGCGTGAAAAACTGCACGCGAGGCTGCTTGAGCAGATATTCATTGAAGAACGCCTGTATAAAAACATCGAAGAAGAATCCAGTTACGCGGCGGTCGTGAAAAGCGTCGAGGTCTCGCTGGCGCCTTTTGCAGAGCAACTCATCCGCCCGGTGTCCAGAGAGGACATCGAAAAACTGCTGGAAATCCGCATCAAACGCATCTCACGCTACGACATCAACAAACAGCAGAAGGAGATCCGGGAAATCCGCAAGGAGATCGCCGCCACAGAAAAAAGTCTCAAAGACATGATCGCTTACACGATCGCCTACATCGACGCGCTGCTTGAGTCCAAGGTCAAGCATCGCGACGCCCTGCACAACTGGCTCATGGACCTGACCGAGTCCGAGCTCACGTTCCAGCGCCTGCTGCTCGCGATCATGGTCA
>CAYYWK010000100.1:0-8202 GCA_964475345.1 uncultured Desulfobulbus sp. | reverse complement strand
CCAGCTTGAGGATCCGGAACACCCGCAGCAGCCGCAGGATGCGCACCACCAGAAAGTAGTGCGAGCCCGCCAGCATCAGGCCCAGAAAGCTGGGCAGGATGGCGATCAGATCCACCACGCCGAAGAAGCTCACCGCATAGCGCAGCGGCTGGGTGGTGCAGAGCAGCCGCAGCACGTATTCGAGCCCGAACAGGAGCGTGAACCCCCACTCCAGCCCCTGGAACAGGCGGGCATGGCTCAGGGAGAGGCGGCTGTCGCTCTCCAGGATCACCGCCAGCACGCTGGCGGTGATGGCGATCAGCAGCAGCAGATCGAAGGCCTTGCCGGCCGGCGTATCGGCCTCCGCGATCACCCGGTAGAGGGTGGCGCGCATCGCCAGGAAGCAGTTCTCCCCTATCTCGCAGGGGCCGTGGATGGTGGCGCCGTGGCCTACCGAGGTCTGCGTGCCGATGCGGACGATCTCTCCCCCGTGGCTGTGGATGATGACGCCGTCCTGGACGTTGCATTCCTCCTCGAGGACGATCGGTGCCACCGTGCCATCGGGGCCCGGTTCGTCGGCGCGGATGACGGCGAGCGGGGCGATGAAGACGTTCCTGCCGATCCGGACGTTGCCGATAATCTGCGACGACGGGTCGATCAGGGCGCTGGGATGGATGACGGGATAATCCCCGCGCAGATTCGGTCGGATGTTCGGGAAATTGTTCGACATGGTTCCTCCTCTGGCAATGGTGAAGAAAGCGGGCAGCACACCGCGCCGATGCCCGTCCGCGACTGAGAAAACCCGGGCCTGCCTCTGCCGGTTGCAGCTAGGGTTTTCCAGCGGGTCGAAAGGATTTCAGTTCCGGCTGTTCCACATCGCCAGCGCCTGCTGGTAGATCTGGGATCGCGACAGGCCGAGGTCGGCGGCCAGCCTGCGGCAGGCGTCCTTCAGCGACAGACCGGAATGGTCGCGGTACCAGGTCAGCAGCTCCTCGATGTTGTCACCTTCGGGCAGAGCGGCGACCCCCGGGTGGATGACCACCACCGATTCCCCCTTGTTCTGCCTGCCGGTCGCTTTCGTCTGCAGATCAGCAAGGGGACCTTCCTGCAGTTCCTCGAAGGATTTGCTCATCTCCCGCGCCCACAGGGCCTGGCGGTTGCCGAGAATATCGAAGGCGTCAGCGAATAGGGAGGCGATGCGCTGTGGCGATTCGTAGAAGACCAGCGGGTGTTCGCAGGAAACGAGCGATCTCAGCAGCTTCTGGCGCTGGGACTTCTGCGAGGGCGGAAAACCGAGGAAGAGAAATGAGTCCTGTTCAAGACCCGCGGCCGAAAGCGCGGCGGTCAGCGCCGATGGGCCTGGCAGCGGCACCACCGGGATCGCAGCCTGCCGTGCCAGGCGGACCAGGATGGCGCCGGGGTCGGAAATGCCCGGGGTGCCGGCGTCGCTGACCAGGGCGACGCTCGCCCCGTCGGTCAGACGGGCGACGATCTCGGTTCCCCGTTCCATTTCCTTTTCCCGGTAGTAGCTGATCAGCGGGGTCCGGATCTCGTAGCGACTGAGCAGTTTTCTGGTATGGCGGGTGTCTTCGGCGGCGATCAGGTCGACCTCGCCTAGAATCCGCAGCGCCCGCAGCGTGATGTCCTCGAGGTTGCCGATGGGGGTGGCGACGATGTAGAGGGTACCGGGTGCGGTATCTGTCGGCATGATGGTCGCAATGGAAACGGTGGCTGACGGTTTGTCTGAGAATACAGACAGTATGATCAATCCGCAGTGAAAAAGCATCAGCTTTCTTGACTTTGCCGGGATGCTTTGTACTATATGAACAGATACTCATATAGTTGTTTCCATACAGGAGGGACAATGGACCAGGACCGTTGCAGTTGCCGCATCATCCATCCGGAAAAGGTCAGCGCCGCCCGCCACAGCGCCCTGCCGGCCGCGGAAGTGGAGGCGATGAGCCAGCTGTTCAAGGCCGTCGGCGATCCTGGCAGGCTGCGCATCCTCTATGCCCTGGCCGGTGAAGAGATGTGCGTCTGCGACCTTTCGGCGCTGCTGAACGTCACAGAGTCGGCGGTCAGCCACCAGCTGCGCCTGCTGCGCACCATGAACCTGGTCGCCAACCGCCGCGAGGGAACGGTGCTGTATTACCGGCTTGCCGACAGCCACGTCACCCGCCTGATGGACCTGGCGCTTGAACACCTGCGGGAAAGCAGGCAGGAATGAACTGAGAGGAGAGAACATGTTGGCGAACGCCGTGCACATACCGGTCGATATCCTGGCCGCAGCCTGGGGGATTCTGCTCGATTCCTCAATCTATATCCTGTTCGGGATCATGGTGGCGGGACTGGTGAAGGTGATCCTGACCCCGGGGACGGTGGCCGCCCATCTCGGCCGAGGCCGTTTTTCCTCCGTCGTCAAGGCGGCCTTGCTCGGTGTGCCACTGCCCCTCTGATCGTGCGGTGTGCTGCCGGCGGCAGCATCCTTACGCAGGCAGGGGGCCAACCGGGGAGCGACATCGGCCTTCTTGATCTCGACGCCTGAATCGGGCGTCGATTCCATCGCCATTACCTATGCCCTGCTTGACCCGATCATGACAGTGATGCGGCCGCTGGCGGCGTTCGTGACCGCCATCTCGGCAGGATTTCTGGAAAACATCGTCAACCGGCCGGAAGCGGAAGGGCCACTGCGGGCAGACCGCAGCTGTCCGGTGGACAACTGCTGCGACGGCATCGACTGCCCGGACGATGTGCATCGAAGGCATCACCGGATGGGCGAGAAAATCACCGCCGGCCTGCGCTTTGCCGTCACCGACGTCTGGGGCGATATTGTCGGCTGGTTCACGGCAGGCCTTCTGCTGGCGGCAGTCATCACCGTCATCATTCCCGATGAGCTGATGGTCAGCTGGCTGGGGGGAGGCATCTCCTCGATGCTGGTCATGCTGGTGATCGGCATCCCCCTCTATATCTGCGCCAGCGCATCGACGCCGATTGCCGCGGCGCTGATCCTCAAGGGCGTCAGTCCCGGTGCCGCCCTGGTCTTCCTGCTGGCGGGCCCGGCAACCAATGTCACCTCCTTGACAGTGCTGGTCGGACTGCTCGGCAAGCGCGGCACATTGCGCTACCTGCTGGTGCTGGCATGCTGTACCGTCGCCTTCGGTCTCTTTGTCGACTGGCTGTATCGGTTTCTGGGTATTTCGGCTGCGGCGGTCATCGGCGAGGCGGCCGAAATGGTTCCAGAGTGGCTGCGCTTTGCAGGCGTCGCCGTGGTGCTGCTGATATCGATCAAACCGCTGGTAGCCCTGGTCCGGCGCAAGATCGGCGGATCGCGCGGGAAGACCGTTTTCCGCAGCGATTTCCCTGCCTTGCATGGCACAGGCGGCAAGAACGGGAATGATTCCCCGTGTCCGCCATCCTGCGGTTGCGGTCATTGAGAAACGAGTCTTCGACGGTCAGAGCGTATTGTCCATTTGAAAAACGCCCACCGACAAGGTATGAATAGAAATTGTCCTCTTTCCTGTCCGCCATTCTTCCTAACGGAAAACAAATGAATAAACATATCGGGATATTGACTGCCGGAGGAGACAGCCCCGGCCTGAACGCGGCGATCCGCGCGATCGGCAAGACGGCTCTGGGTACCGGGCGCATTGACATTGTCGGTTTTCGCGACGGTTTCCGCGGCCTGATGGAAAACCGCACGGTGCGACTCGACCGCGAAGAGCTGTCGTCGATCCTCACCCTCGGCGGCACCATCCTCGGCACCAGCCGGGATAAGCCCCACAAGATGCCGGTCGGCGGCGAGGTGATGGATATGACCGACGTCATCTGCGAAAATTACCGGCGGCACAACCTCGACGCCCTGGTCTGCATAGGCGGTGGCGGCACCCAGAAGAACGCCTTCCGCCTGGCCCAGAAGGGTCTCAACATCATGACCCTGCCGAAGACCATCGACAAGGATGTCGGCATGACCGACCTGACCTTCGGCTTTCACACGGCGATGGAAATCGCCACCGAGGCCATCGACCGCCTGCATTCCACCGCCCACAGCCACCACCGGATCATCGTCGTCGAGGTGATGGGCCACAACGCCGGCTGGCTGGCACTTGGCGCCGGAATTGCCGGCGGCGCCGACGTCATCCTGATTCCGGAGATCCCCTACGACGCGTTCAAGGTGGCTCAGGCCATCCGCCTGCGCCAGCAGCGGGGCACCAACTTCAGCATCGTCGCGGTGGCGGAGGGGGCCCTGTCGGTGGAGGACCACCAGAAGTACCAGATTCTGAAGAAAAACAAGACGAAGGCCAAGGAGGACAAGAACCCCAAGGCCGAAAAGAAAGCCTCGGAAGCCCTGCGCGACTTCGATCTCTACCGCAGCACCAACACCCTCAAGCTCAGCCGCCTGCTCGAGGAAATGACCGGCCTCGAGTCGCGGATCACCATACTCGGCCACCTGCAGCGCGGCGGGACGCCCAGCGCCGCCGACCGGGTGCTGGCCACCAGGCTCGGCAGCGCCTGCGTCAGCTACATCGAACAGGGGCTGACCGGGATGATGATCGCCGTCCGCGGCGAGGGCACCGAGCCCATCCCGCTGGACCAGGTGGTGGGCAAGCGTTCCACCGTCCCCCTCGATCACTGCTGGATCACCAGCGCCCGCAACGTCGGCACCTGCCTCGGCGACTAGCGAGGACCGCATCGCCAAACCCTGCCGGTTCCGGCCGGCGGGGACGGAGATGTGTGTACTCTTCGCTTTGCCGCTCTCTTATCCCTGCCCGCTCAAGGGCTTCCATCCGAATGGCCGCTGCCCGGGAAGGGTCCGGGCAGCTTTCTCGTTTCTTCGTAGCGGAAGCAGTCGACCAGGTGATCGTTGACCATGCCGGTCGCCTGCATCAGGGCATAGCAAATGGTGGAGCCGACGAAATTGCAGCCGCGCCGCTTCAGGTCACGGCTCATCGCATCCGACCGCTCGCTGCGGGCAGGTATCTCGGCCATAGTCCGCCAGCCGTTGCGCAGCGGTTGCCCGTCGACGAAACGCCAGAGATATGCTGCCAGCGAGCCGAACTCCTCTTTGATCGCCAGCACGACCCGGGCGTTGCCGATCGCCGCGTCGATCTTCAGGCGGTTGCGGACGATGCCCGGGTCGTTGAGCAGACGCTGCCGATCTGCGTCGCCGAATCCGGCCACCGTCTCGACGGCGAAACCGGCAAAGGCCTGGCGATAGTTTTGGCGTTTCTTCAGGATGGTCAGCCAGCTCAGCCCGGCCTGGGCGCCTTCGAGCACCAGCATCTCGAACAGGTGGTGGTCGTCGCCGTTCGGGATGCCCCATTCCCGGTCGTGATACTCGCGGTACAGCGAGTCGCTGCCGCACCACGGGCAGCGGATTAAGCCGTCGTCGGCGGCAGTGTTCTGGATCGCCATCGCCTGTCGCTCCCTATCCGAGCATGTCGCCCAGCGCCCGGCCGTAATCCTGGCAGGCCTTGTTGCCTTCGTCCGTTCCGACGACGCTCTCCCGCAGGTCGAAGGGGCCGAGGCCGCTCATCTTCATCGAGAAGACGAACTCCATGGTGTCGAAGATCACTCCCGGCGCTTCGCCGCTGTGGGTGCTCGAGCCGAAAGAGCCGCCCGCCTTGCCTTTCAGTCCGGCCTTCTCGGCCATGAACAGGAAAGTCTTGAAATTCTCGGTCATGTTCTTGTGGTAGGTCGGGCAGCCGAAAATGTACCCGTCGTAGCCCTCGAGGTCTTTCTCGCTCCGGATCGCCGTCACCTTCTTGAGGTCGACCGCATTCCCGCTCAGGCGCACGCCCTCGGCGATGTATTCCGCCATCTGCTCGGTCTTGCCGGTTCTGCTGAAATACGCGATAAGCACTTTCTTCATGTTTTCCTCCTCAGTATGTGGGCGCGGGACAATCCCGCGCCATGGATGCCGGCACCGGTCCTACTTGACTGTCTGGGCGTCAGGGTCAAGCAGGATCGGCGCCGAAAAAGTGATGTCGTACTGCCATTTCTGGCCGAACTCCTGGCGCAGGCCATCGCTGTAGAAACGACCGGCCACCTTCCGCTCGTCAAAGGCGGTCGGCTCCCAGCGGACCCACACGGCGGAACTGACCATGGTGGTGAAGGCCTGGTGCAGCGGCTCGGCGTTCATCACCCTGGCGTCCGGGTTGAGCACCACCAGCAGGCCGGCCAGTTCGCCGTTGCGGGCCAGGATCTCCAGTTTGTCGCGGTTGCGGGCGATTTCCTCGGGGACTTCCCTGTCGGAGATGAGGATGGTCACATCGAGATAGCCCGGCTCGGTGGTGCTGTCGGTTTCCCAGGCCAGGGCGTATCCCATCTCGGCGGTCCTGCCGTTGGCGGTCAGCGAACCGACGCTTCCGGCGGCGACAGCGGAGGTTGCTGCAAGAAGCAGGAGGAAGCAGAGCGCTGTTTTCAGATATCCCATGACGAACCTCCCTTGAGAACGGTTTCCCGGTTGGCCGCGCCGAACGACTCGTTCCTGCCCCGGTCCTGCTGTGAGTAATGATCAGCCGGCTGCCGGCCAGTTCGTTGTCATATCTCTGACCATGATCAGGTAGTTGCGCCGCACGTCCACCTGCACAAAGCCGCAGTGCAGATAGAGTAAGGCCGCAGGGTTTTCCGGGTGGACGCTGAGGGCGACCTGCCGGAAGCGGCGACTGGCTTCGGTCAGGGTCGCCAGCAGCAGTTTTTTGCCGTATCCCCGGCGTTGGTGGGCGGGCAGGAGGGCGATCCCCAACTGGGGTGTGTCGTCGTCGATATACGACAGGCCCATGCCGCCTCTGACCAGCCGCAGCCAGCAGGCGCCGACGATCTCCGGGGTGTCGCCGAGCCGGCCGCAGACGCCGATGTCGCCTTCGCGCCGGCCCCAGTCCTCAGCATAGATCCGCACTTCCGGGCTTTCCAGGACGTCACGCGGGCGCAGAGGGGCCGGTGGAGGATCCCAGAGGGCTATGTGCAGCAGGTCCCAGACGGATTCCTGGTCGGATGGCAGCAATGGCTGAATATGCAGTTCGGGCATGGCGGCAGCCGATCCTTGGGTTGATGGCAACTCCTGGCTGAGCGACGGGTGTTCCTGACCAGATGCTAAGCACCAATTCCCGAATTGCCAGGGCTGGTGCGGATTTTGTCGCAAGTCGGCAGGTCGGTCCGGACAGTTGGTTGCAAAGACCCTCCCGGGCTCCTGCTGCCGGTATGTTGTGGTGAGCACGGCACGGCCGGATGCGCATCCCGGGGAGCTTCTCCGGCCGGGCAGCGCGGCCTGGCCGGTTATCGGACACCCGCTTGGGCAGGGAAAACTGCTGTCGCATGCAGATTGCCGTTGCAAAGCGTGGCAAAGGGTTCAACAATGCAGCAGGGGAGATGTGTGAATTTCCAAGATGCGGCACGGGCCTGCCGGCAACAGGGTCGAAGGCAGTTGTCCCGGGCACCCTACACCAACATGGAGGGTATATGATCACGCTACAGGTCAACGGCACGAAAAAACAGGTGGACGTGGCCCCCGGGACTCCGCTGCTCTGGGTACTGCGCGACAATCTCGGGATAACGAGCGTCAAGTATGCCTGCGGGATAGCGGAATGCGGCATCTGCACGGTGCTGATCGACGGGGCGGCGGTGAGGTCCTGCTCGATTCCGGTGGAAAAGGTCGGGGCGGGCGATATCACCACCGTCGAAGGACTGCCTGACGA
Organism: uncultured Desulfobulbus sp.; assembly: GCA_964475345.1. Taxonomy (GTDB): domain Bacteria; phylum Desulfobacterota; class Desulfobulbia; order Desulfobulbales; family Desulfocapsaceae; genus Desulfoprunum. The sequence goes on along the minus strand of CAYYWK010000100.1, from coordinate 529 downwards.
TCATCCCGTCAAGGTGGCCTGGATGGAAAAGCAGGTCCCCCAGTGCGGCTACTGCCAGCCCGGCTTCATGCTGCAGACGGTCGATTTGCTGTCCCGGACGCCGAACCCGACCGATACGCAGATAAACGAGGCCTTGGACGGGATGGTCTGCCGCTGCGGTTCCCACCCCAGGATCAGGGAAGCCATTCAACTGGCAGCAGAACGTGCCGTCAAACACGGAGGTTGAGCCATGCAGACGAACATGACGCGCAGGACGTTTCTGGCACAGGGCAGTCTCGTTATCGCCGGTATCGCGCTTTCCAACCGGATCGAACTCTTCAACGCCTCGCCGGCCCGGGCTGCCGGTCAGCTGCCGTTCAAGCCGCATGCGTTCCTGGAAATCGACGCGGACGAGACGATCACCGTCTGGGTGGGGCAGACCGACCTCGGCCAGGGTACACACACCGGCATCCCGATGATCATCGCCGACGAGCTGGACGGGGCCTGGGAGAAGGTCCGGGTGAAGATGGCGCTGGCCGCCGACCCCTTC
>CAYYWK010000099.1:7384-8208 GCA_964475345.1 uncultured Desulfobulbus sp. | reverse complement strand
GACCATCGCCGCGGTGAGCAAGCTCGACGAGCGTTACCGCCTGTCGGCGATGACGCTGGGTGCCGACAGGCTGCAGACTGCCCTGGTGATCTTCCGCGAGGCCAGGTTCGGCATTGCCGCGGCGGTGATTGCCGCCTTCGGGCGGGTGATCGCCGAGGTCGGGATCGGCATGATGCTCGGCGGCAACGCCAAGGGCTTCACCAGGACGATGACGACCGCCATGGCCCTGGAATACGACAAGGGCGAATACGTGCTCGCCGTTGCCCTCGGCATCGTGCTGATGAGCCTCGCCTTTGCGGTGAACATGCTGTTCCATTTCTTCCAGGGAAGGACCAGAACCGATGCTCTATGAACTGAGAGGCCTGGAGAAGGTTCTCGGTGGCCGGAAGATTTTCGAAATCCCAAGTTTTTCCATAAAATCCAGATATATCTATTCCTTGACCGGGCCAAACGGTGCCGGCAAAACAACTCTACTGAAGATACTCGCCTTCCTCGACCGGCCGAGCGCCGGGGAAATCCGCTTCTGCGACAGGACAGTCCAGCAGGTGGAAAACGAACTGCTAGAACTGCGGCGTCAGGTGGTGATGGTCGATCAGTCGCCGCTGCTCTTTACCAGAACCGTGGCAGGTAATGTCGGATTCGGTCTGAAGCTGCGGAAGATACCGTCTGCCGAGCGTCGGAAGAGGGTGGTCGAAGCCCTCGAACTGGTGGGCATGGAGACGTTTCTGCGGGCGGAGGCCCATCGGCTGTCAGGTGGCGAAACCAAGCGGGTGGCTCTGGCGAGGGCTCTGGCCATCCGGCCGCGGGTCCTGCTCTGCGATGAG
>CAYYWK010000099.1:0-7374 GCA_964475345.1 uncultured Desulfobulbus sp. | reverse complement strand
CGACGGCCAATGTCGACAGTGAAAACCAGAAGATCATCCTCGATATCCTGGCCAGAATCAACCGACAGGAAAAGACCTCAATCATCTTTTCCACACATTACCAGTCGCTTGAGCAGCAGTTGGCCCACAGCTGCCTGCATCTGCAGCACGGCCATCTCAGCGAGAGCCAGATCAATGATGTGTTCGAGGCCGAGTTGATCAAGCGCCAGGACGAGTATGTCCTTTGCCGGCTGGCCGGAAAAGCGATTCTTCGGCTGCCGCGGAGGCTGGTGCCGGATGCTGCAGTTTTCTCGCTGAAGATCGAGCAGGAAAAAATCAGACTGGCAAACGAGGAGGCTGGAGCGGATATCGGTATCCCGGTCAAGGGGCGGGTGGTCTTAGCCGAAGAGGGCATTGGTGGCATCCGCGTCAGGATCGATGCCGGGATTCCGCTGACCTTTGTCGTCACACCGCCAGTGTACGCTGCCAGGCCCTTGCTGATCGGGGCGGAGGTGACGGTCACCATCCCCGAGGACGCAGTGCGCTGCCTGGCGAAAAACGGCAGCCCCGAGAGGGAGTGAAGCCTCGGTTTTCCCCCGCAGTCAGTTCCTGAGTGTCGCTTGCAGGTGTCGAGGTGTCAATAGCATGTCGAGGCCATCGGCGATGCCGGTGCAGACCAGGTCGGCGGCCAGCAGCACCCGGCTGCTTGCCCCCTCGCCACCGACGACGGCTATTCCCAGAGCCGCCCGTTCGAGCATCAGGCAGTCGTTGCGGCCGTTGCCGACTGCGACGACCAGCAGTGGACCGAGCTGCTCGATATAGGCCAGCTTGGCCTGATCCTGGGTGCCTGGCCCTATGACTGCCAGCCGGCAGGGGAGTCCGCGCACTTCCTCCTTCACCGTGCCGTGGGTATCGGCGGTCAGCACGTGTATTTCCAGATATTCAGCCAGACGGGTCAGGCGCTCCGCCACCCCGTCGAGCAGCCTGCCTCCCAGGGCGATGGTCCCGTTGTAATCGAGCACCAGGTGGGCAAGGTGCAGTGTCTGGCCGCCGGGAATAGTACAGGTCAGCATCCTCTTCCCCCCTCAGTCCTTTGTCGGAGCTGTGCCGCTACGGCAAGTTCAGATCCTGCCGGTATACAGCAGGACGGCAACTACCACTGCCAGGCCGACGCGGTAGTATCCGAAAATTGCCATCCCGTGCCGGTTGAGGTAGGCGACCATCCACTTGATGGCGGCGACGGCCGACAGGAAGGCGAAGACCAGGCCGGTGGCCAGCGCCGGGAGATCGAAGGTCAGCAGCATCTCCTCCCCGTGTTTGACGGTGTCGTAGGCGGTGGCGGCCCCAAGGGTCAGGACGCCGAGCAGGAAGCTGAATTCGACCGCCGCCGGCAGTGACATTCCCACCAGCACGCCGCCGACGATGGTGATCAGGCTGCGGCTGACCCCGGGCCACATGGCGATGCATTGGGCAAAACCGATGACCAGCGCCATCTTCCAGCTCAGCTCCTCCAGCGAGACGCCGCGGGCGGCGGCCGCCGGCTGCGATTTCCGGTGCCAGTGGACGGCCAGGATCGCCAGCCCGCCGGCCAGCCAGGCAGCAACCACCGGCCAGGGGCCGAACAGCCAGGCCTTGATTACTCCGTTGAACAGCAGGCCGATGATTGCCGCCGGCAGGAAGCCGACCACGATATTGACAAGGAGCGCCCGACCGTTGCGGTCTCTCCCGGCCAGACCGGCCAGCATCTGGCGGACCCTGCGGAAATAGAGGCCGAGAACGGCGATGATGGCGCCGGCCTGAATGCAGATGGTGTAGGCCTCGATGGCATCCTGCGAGCCCTTCCCGCCATTGCTGCTGCCGATCCCCATGATCCGTTCGGCAAGGAGCAGGTGGCCGGTGGAACTGACCGGCAGGTACTCGGTGAGACCTTCGACAATGCCGAGTATCGCTGCCTGGCCGGTGCTCATGGCTGGCGTCCCGGCGGTTTCCGAGTCCGGATTGCCGGCTTGCACCGCTACCGCAGCGGCCAGCAGGAGGCAGGTGCAGAGAAGAGACAGGATAAGGCGTCGCAGGTTCATTGTCAGGAACTGGTATCGAAGGCTATCGGACCTGCACGGGATTGTCCGGGCACTGCCGAGAGAGTGCGGCTGAGCCTACCACGGCCCCCTGGCGATGGCAAGGGCGATATGGGCTGCATGCCTTCAGTGCGCTGCATCTGCCCTGCCAGCTATTTCCTGCCGAGAACCTTCTCCAGTTCCGCAAAGGCGATCCTGTAGCCGTACAGGGCACGGAAGTAATTGGTCTCAGCCTGGCTGAGCAGCGTCCGGGAGTCGAGCACATCGGTGGTGGTCGCCACCTGCTGCCTGTACTGCAGATCGGTGATCCGCCAGTTCTCGCGCGCCTGGTCGCGACCCCGTTCGGCCGTACCTATGCTTGCCGCGGCGACCTCAAGGTCAAGATAGGCCTTGTCGACGGCCAGGCGGACCTGGTCCTGCGCCGCCCTCTGCCGTTCCAGCAGAGCCTGCTTGCCGTAGCGCTGTTTCGCCACATTGACGCCGGTTTTTCCCCACTCGAAGAAATTCCAGCTGGCCTGTACGGTAACGCTGGCGTTATGGTCGTTGCGGTAGTCGTTGGTGGACGCCCCCGGGTCGCTGCCATTCTGTTCGTAGATGCCGTTCAGGGTGATGGTCGGATAGTAGCCGCTCCTGGCGAGGGTGATGTTGTGCTCATATTTTTCCAGTCCGAGGGCGATGCCCTGCAGGGTCGGATTGTTGCCCAGGGCTTCCGCGTACAGGGATTGCAATTCCAGCCGCGCCGGAACGATGGCGGTGAAATCCTCCAGTTGCCGCTCCGGCGCAAGGTCGATGCCGATGATCGTCGCCAGCCGCCGGCGATCGATGTAGCTTGCCGCCCGCACCCGCTCCTTCTCCTGGATGGCGTTGGCCAGCGAAACCTCGGCCTTCAGCAGGTCGTTCCGGCTGATCAGGCCCTGGCGGAAAAAACCGGCGGCATCATCACGGTGGCCGCTCAGGGCGGTGACGTTGTCCTCCGCCACCTGGGTCATCCGTGCAGCCAGCAGGGCGTCGAACCAGGCGATCCGCAGATCCTGGCTGACCGCGACCAGCTGCTGCTGCCGCTCGCTTTCGGCGATCTCCGCACCGATCTTCGCCTGCTGATGGCGGCTGGTAAGGGCGAATCCGGTGAACAGGGGCTGGCTGATACTGATATCCCAGTGATGCGAGTCGTCGTCGCCGATCACCACCGGAACGCCACCGATCCGCTGGAAAGGCTCGTCCTGCAGTTTCGAAAAACCGTACTGGGCGGAGGCCCTGGGCAGGAAATCGGCCCTGGTACCCTTGATTTCCTCGCTTGCTCCGCTCGTGTTGGCCTCGGCCTCCCCGATCCGGGGATTGTGCTCTATGGCGATGGCGATAGCCTCATCAAGGGTCAGGACGGGCTCAGAGCCTTGACCGGCACTGACGGAAGCGGGCAGGAAAAAAGGGAAAATGGCGATGGCAGTCAGCAGTCTGTTCATAGATATTTTCCTTGCAGGGAATCGCCTCAAGAGAGGGTTTTCTTGAAACGGAGGGCGGCAATGGCGAGGAAGCCGACCGCCAGACCGGACTGGGCGGCGATGCCGGGCCAGAGCACGGCGATGTCGACATCCTTCATGACGATGCCGCGCAGGATTTCGAGATACCAGCGCATCGGGTTGAATACCGTCGCATACCGCACCACATCCGGCATGTTGGTGATCGGGAACAGGAAGCCGCTGAGCATGACCGAAGGCATCAGCACCAGGAAACTGGTGAGCAGGGCCTGCTGCTGGGTGGCGGCGCTGCCGCTGATGATCAGGGCCAGCCCCATGTTGCCGGCCAGGTAGATTCCGCTCAGCAGGTACAACAGCGGCAGGCTGCCCGCCACACGGACATCGAAGACCAGCCGGGCGACGATCAGCATCAGGGTCATCGAGACATAGCCGGTGAGCATGTAGGGAATGGTCTTGCCGAGGATGAACTCGAGGCCGCAGATCGGGGTAACCATCACCTGTTCGATGGTGCCGATCTCCTTTTCGCGGACGATGCCGATGCTGGTGAGGATCAGGCTGAAAATGAAGAGCATCACCGCGATCAGCGAAGGGACGTAGTAAAAGCGGCTTTCCTGGTTGGCATTGAACCAGGCCCGGTTGACCGTATCGATCTGCACCGGTGGGGTGGTGATGCCCCTGCGCGCCTGCCTCTCGTCCTGCTTGCGGTCGTTGAAGGCTGTGACGATCATCCCTGCATAGCCTAGGGCGATGGCGGTACTGTTGCTGTCGGTGCCATCGGTGATCACCTGGAAAGTGGCAGTCCGGCCGGAGTGGATTTCCCGCGCGAAACCGGCGGGAATCCTGATGGCCGCCCGTACCTCGCCGCGGTCGAGCAGCGGAGTCAGCTCGCTTTCCGAACGCAGGTATGCGACGACCCGGAAATAGTTGGCAGCGGTGAACTCGGCGATCAGCTCCCGCGAGGACGGGGTCTTGTCCATGTCCAGCACTGCGGTGCGGATGTTCATGACATCGGTGGTCAGGGCGAAGGCCATGACCGTCATCTGGATCACCGGCACGCCGAAGATCACCACTCGCATCCGCGGGTCGCGCAGCATCTGCAAGAACTCCTTGACCAGCATTCTCCTGATGCGGTTGAACATCGCTTACTCCAGCTTGAAGGCGAAGGCGCGGTTGGCGGCAACTATCATCAGCAGGGCGTAGATGCCGAGAAACAGCACATCGACCCAGAGGATCTCCAGGCCGATCCCCTTGAGGTAGATGCCCCTGAGGATGGCGATGAAGTAACGGGCCGGAAAGATATAGGTCAGCAACTGCAGGGGCAGGGGCATGTTCTCGATGGCGAAAACGAAGCCGCTGAGCAGCAGCGTCGGCATGAAGCCGGTGATGATCGCCATCTGGTTGGCCAGCACCTGGGATTTCAGCCGGATGCTGAGCAGCAGGCCGAAAAACAGGATGCCGGTGAGAAAGACCGCGGCCAGGGCGAAGAGCAGTCCGGCGTTGCCGACGATCGGCACGTCGAAGACCCATTTGCCGATGGCCACGGCCAGGGCGACATCGGTCATGCCGATGACGAAGTAGGGCACGACCTTGCCGAAGATCAGCTCCGGCGCCCTGAGCGGGGTGCTGATCAGCTGCTCCATCGTTCCGGTCTCCCATTCGCGGGCGATGGTGGTGCTGGTCAGCATCGCCGCCACCACCACCATCACCAGGGCGATGATGCCGGGGACCAGCACGTTCTGGCTGCGCAGGTCCGGGTTGTACCAGGAACGCTGTACCATCTCCACCGGCTGCTTCAGTTCGCCGCGCCCTTTCAGCTCCATCTCTTCGGCCGCGATATTCCTGGAATAGATGGCGGCGATGGTGGTGGCGTAGTTCAGCGCCAGGCGCGAGGTGTTGGCGTCGCTGCCGTCGCCGATGACCTGGATTGCCACCGGCTTGCCGGCATGGACCTTGCCGGCGAAATCGCCGGGAATGACCAGGGCGATCATCGCCTTGCCGCGGTCGAGATCGCGCTGCAGTTCCTCATACCCGTCGCTGTAGCCCCTGATGGAAAAATACGGCGAGCCGGCGTAAAGCTCGAGCAGCTCCCGGCTGGCGACGCTGCGGGACTGGTCCCAGACCACTGTCGGCACCAGCCGCAGGTCAAGGGTCAGGGCGTAGCCATAGAGGAGGATCAGCACCAGCGGGATGGCCAGCGCCAGCGTCAGGCTGCGCCAGTCCCGCAGCACGTGCAGGGTTTCCTTGCGGGCGATGGCCGCCAGCCGCCTGATGTTCATGACCCGGCCTCCTCCTGCCGGGGTAGGGCGGCCTTGCGGTCGACTCCCTCGATCAGCGAAATGAAGACATCCTCCATGGTCGGCAGGATGGTCTCCAGCGTCGCCCCGGCGATTCCTTCGCGTTCGAGCAGGGCATGGATGGCCTGCCGGGTCGATGCGGCATCGGCGGTGACGATATGGAGGCCGGCGCCGAACAGAGCGGCGTCGCGGACCCCGGGCAGGGATAGCAGCGGGGCGAGCAGCGGGTGCGGGTCGGGGCAGCGCAGGTCGATGATTTCGTCCTGCATCATTGTGGTCTTCAGCTCATGCGGCGAACCGCTTGCGATCATCCTGCCCCCGTAGATCAGGGCGAGCCGGTCGCAGTACTCGGCCTCCTCCATGTAGTGGGTGGTGACGAAGACGGTGATACCTTGCCCGGCCATGGCGTATATCAGGTCCCAGAAGCGGCGGCGGCTCAGCGGGTCGACGCCGCTGGTCGGCTCGTCGAGGAAGATGATCGGCGGTTCATGGAGGATGGCGCAGGCCAGGGCCAGGCGTTGCTTCCAGCCGCCGCTGAGAATGGCGGTGAGGCTTGTGCGGTGGTCGGAGAGGCCGGCCATCTCCAGCGCCCAGTCCTTGCGGCGGGCCAGGCGCTCTCCGGCAAGGCCGTAGATGCCGCCGTAGAAGTCGATATTCTCCTCGACCCGCAGATCCTCGTAGAGGGAGAATTTTTGGCTCATGTAGCCGATATGGCTCTTGATGTCCTCGGCCTGGCCGACGATGTCGAAACCGGCCACCGTGCCGCTGCCGGCAGTCGGCCGCAGCAGGCCGCAGAGCATGCGGATGGTGGTGCTCTTGCCGGCCCCGTTCGGACCGAGGAAACCGAAAATCTCGCCGCGCCTGACCGAGAAGCCGATGTCGTCGACCGCGACGAAGGAGCCGAAACGGCGGGTCAGCCTGTCGACCGTCACCGCGTGGCCGTCGCCACCGGCGGCTTTCGGCTGCGAAACCGCTGCCGCAGGCGGCGATTTCGGCTCCCCGTCCCCGGCGCCGAGGACGCTGACAAAGACGTCTTCAAGCGAAGGCGGTGGTTCGGCGAGTTGGACGCCTTCGATAGCGGCCTGAGCAAGCAGCTTTTCCGCTTCATCCCGCGTTGCCGCTAGATCCCGGCAGACCAGGTGCACCGTGTCGCCAAAGGCGTTGACGCTGAGGGCGGAGGTGCGGTCCCGCAGCAGGGCGGTGACCTCGCGGGCACGGTCGCTGCGGATGGTCAGCAGCCGGCCGTGCATCAGGCCCTTGATCTGGTCCGGAGTGCCCGAAGCCAGGATACGGCCGTGGTCGATCAGGGCGACCCGGTTGCAGCGCTCGGCCTCGTCGAGGTAGGCGGTGGTGAGCAGGATGGCTACCCCGGCCTGCAGCAGCCGGTGGAGAATCCGCCAGAAATCGCGACGGCTGACAGGATCGACGCCGTTGGTCGGCTCGTCGAGGAGCAGCACCTTCGGCGTGTGGATCAGAGCGCAGATCAGCTGCAGCTTCTGTTTCATCCCGCCGGAGAGGTCGCCGGCCCGCCGCCTGATGAAGGGTCGCATG
>CAYYWK010000098.1:3028-8216 GCA_964475345.1 uncultured Desulfobulbus sp. | reverse complement strand
TGCCATCGAGGCCCGCTACATGATGGGTGAATGCCTCTTCCAGCAGAAGGAATTTGATCAGGCGATCCTCCAGTATCAGAAAATCATCGCGCAGCAGGCCAAGCACCCCAAGGCTGCCGCTGCAATGCTCCGTCAGGGAATGGCGTTTGAAAAACTCTCCGACAACGAGACCGCCAAAATCATTTATCAGAAAATTCTTTCGAGCTACGGTTCTTCGCCGGAAGCCGCCCAGGCCCAGGAAAAATTGAGCAAAATGTAAGGCTGCCTTCGTCCATCGTGCGAATCCGTCTCGACGAGCTCCTGCTGCACAGAAAGCTGGTTGCCGATATCGACAAGGCCCGAGCCCTGATAATCGCCGGGGAAGTCCTTGTCCAGGACAGGGTCGTGGACAAGGTCGGAACCCTCTGCGACCCAGCCGTCGCGATCCGTCTCCGCCAGCAGTGCCCATACGTTTCGCGAGGGGGGCTCAAGCTTGGCAAGGGCCTTGACCATTTCAGGGTCGATCCCGGCGGAAAAATCTGCATCGATGTTGGAGCGTCAAGCGGTGGTTTCACCGACTGCCTGCTGCAGCACGGCGCCAGGAAGGTGTATGCGGTTGATGTCGCCTACGGACAGCTGGACTGGAAACTGCGTCAGGACCAGCGAGTGGTGGTCCTTGAGAGATGCAATGCCCGGCAGCTGACAGCTGCCGTTATAACCGACCCGCTTGACCTGGCGGTGATCGATGCCTCCTTCATCTCCTTGACCAGACTGATTCCGCCGTTGCTGCCGCTGTTCGGCAGTTCTGTGGCCATCCTGGCCCTTATCAAGCCCCAGTTTGAACTGCCAAGGGGCAAAGTCCCGACCGGCGGCGTTGTCCTTCTCGCCGAGCAGCATCAGCAAGCTATCGACGAAGTAAGCGCATTCGCCGGCAGATGCGGCCTCTGCTCTATGGGGGTGGTTGCCTCCCCGATTCTTGGCCCCAAAGGGAACAAGGAATTCCTGATCTATCTCCGCAGCTGAATCCTGCCAGGCGCCAGGCAGAAAATTCCCCGGAGGAGACAGCTCAGCAGGCCACCTTTTCCGACGCAGCCATGATTCGGCGCAGGATGCTGCAGAATTCCCGGTAGCCTATCTCAGCCCGCAGCCCAGGGCACGACTCGGCAATGATCCGGAAATTGAGCTCATCATCAAGGATCGAAGGGTGCAGCGGCCACTGCCGGCAGCGCCATGGCCGCCCCGCGTGGACACTGCAGCCATCCTGGTAGAAGATGCAATGGCCTTCCACCGTCCGCATCTGCACGACGTTGCCGGTGACACGCCAGTACATTGACCGCGCCTCCTCGATGGAGATACCCAGACATTGCGCCATCTGCAACTGATCTTGCCCATCCAGGGAAACCGTCGTTTCACCCTGACAGCAGAATCCGCACCGTTTGCAGGAAAATATCAGATCGATGTCACTCATTGTCACTCATTGGGGTGCGCTGTTGCACTGATGGCAGGAAGATGTGCCGAGACGGCGCGTGTGCCGGCCAGGGTCTGAGAGGACAGGGCATGAGAAATGCGGCTGAAGGTTCTAGGCGTAGCCGGTATAGTCGCCAAACGTAGCAATATCTATACCGAACTGCAGCCCGGCCGCCTTCCATTTGAACTCATCCGGGGTATCGAAGATAATATGGTCGCTGGCCGGCACCGTCAGCCAGCCGTCACTTACCAGTTCCTGCTCCAGCTGGCCCGGCCCCCAGCCGGTATAGCCAAGGAGGAACAGAAATTTTTCAGGTCCCCTGCCCAGGGCGATATCCTCCAGGACCCTGGTCTCGCGGGAGAGCGAAACGGTGGGACTGATCTCCAGCCGGTAATCCGTCTGATAGTCAGACTGGTACAGGATAAACGCCGACTCCAGTTCCACCGGACCGCCGATGTAGACCGGCGGCAGGCTTCTGCCGGGAACAGGCAGATGCGCACCATTGAGGATCTCGGAGAGACTGAAGGCAGAGTTCGGCTTGTTGACGGCCACCCCCATCGCCCCCTCATGGCTGTGGGCGCAGATCAGTATGACCTGTTCCTCGAAACGCGGATCGGGCATCCTGGGAGTGGAAAGGAGGAACGACCCTGTCAGCGTGTCTATGATCGGAGCACTGTGTGCATGCATGTCGTTCCACCTGAAGAGGATGAGAGTTGAACAGGGCTGCCCGGCAACCCTGTGTGCCGTGATCCTTAGAGCATAGTATCAGACGGGCTTCCCGCTCGTCAAGTTGCCCGCCGGCAAACAGCCGTCTCATGACCATACCCTCCCGTTCAGTTTTGCCCCATCCAGTATGCGACGGGAAATTGACCATGACAAAACCTCGTGAATACCATACAATTTATTCGGCCCAGTTGCATTTCCCTTCCCCGTCCCAACGAGCAGACCTTACGCCATGGATCTCAACGAGCATATCAACCGGATCATTCATGCCAGCCATTACGATCCGTTCCAGGTTCTCGGTGTGCATTTTCACCCCGAGCACGACGCGATGGCAACCATCAGAACCTTCCAGCCGCATGCCGCCGCGGTCGACCTGCTGGTGGCGGGCGAAACCGTGCCGATGCGGAAGGTACGCGACGAGGGAGTCTTCGAGGCGACACTTGACCGGGCCTCCCTTGCCGATCCCGATCTCGATCCCTACGTCTATCAGTTCGTCATTCGCTTCCACAGCGGTTTTGTCCAGACCATCAATGATCCCTATCGTTTTCTGCCGCAACTTGACAAGGACGACCAGTATCTCTTCAACTTCGGCACCAACTACAGGATCTACGAACATCTCGGCAGCCACTGCCGCGTGGTCCAGCATATCGCAGGCGTCATGTTCCGGGTCTGGGCACCCAACGCCCAGAGCGTTGCAATCGTCGGCAACTTCAACGGCTGGGACGGCCGAGTCCATCCGATGCGCTCCCTCGGCGGATCCGGAGTGTGGGAGCTTTTCATACCAGGCCTTAGTGAAGATGAACTCTACAAATACCGGATCAGGACACCGCAGGGAAACGTTGTCGAGAAATCAGACCCTTTCCAGTTTTTCGGGGAGCTCCGCCCGAAAACCGCCTCGGTGGTGCGAAGTCTTGACGGCTTCCCGTGGCAGGACGAAGAGTGGCAGCAACGCAAACTGACGATTTCTCCTTATTCCGCGCCGATGACGATCTACGAGGTCCATCCCGGCTCATGGCAACGCGATCCCGCGGATCCTGATCGCTTCCTGACGTTCAGGGAGCTTGCCGAAAAGCTCATCCCCCACGTAAAAGCCCTCGGTTTCACCCATATCGAGCTGATGCCGGTAATGGAGCATCCCCTCGATGAGTCCTGGGGCTATCAGGTCACCGCGCCCTTCAGTGTCACCAGCCGATACGGCGTGCCTGAGGATTTGATGTACTTCGTCGACCAGGCCCACCTGAATGGGCTCGGGGTGATCCTCGACTGGGTCCCGGCCCATTTTCCAAAGGACGCCCACAGCCTCGGGCGCTTTGACGGGACAGCGCTCTTCGAGCATGAAGATCCGAGATTGGGAGCCCACCCCGAGTGGGGAACCTACATCTACAACTACGGCCGTAAGGAAGTCAGCAACTACCTGATTGCCAACGCCCTGTTCTGGATCGATAAATACCATATCGACGGACTGAGGGTCGACGCCGTGGCCTCGATGATCTATCGTGACTATTCCCGACCTGATGGGGAATGGATTCCCAACTGCTACGGCGGCAAAGAGAACCTTGAGGCAGTGGAATTCCTCCGTCACGCCAACTCGGTTGTCTTCAGCCAGTACCCGAACACCCTGATGATCGCCGAGGAGTCGACCAGTTTTTACGGTGTCTCCAAACCTGCCAACCTCGGCGGGCTCGGTTTCGGGTTCAAATGGAACATGGGCTGGATGAACGACATCCTGAGCTATTTCTCCAAGGACCCGCTGTTCAGAAAATTCCACCACAACGCCCTGACATTCTCCATCATGTATGCCTTTTCGGAGAACTTCATCCTGCCGATGTCCCACGATGAAGTAGTCCACGGCAAACGGTCGCTGCTCGACAAGATGCCCGGCGACCTGTGGCAGAAATTCGCCAACCTCCGCCTGCTGCTGCTGACCATGTGGATGCATCCCGGCAAGAAGCTGCTGTTCATGGGCGGGGAGTTCGGTCAGTGGTCCGAGTGGTACTGCAAGCGCAGCCTCGACTGGCATCTTCTTGACCAGGAGCCCATGCATCGACTGCTGATGGATTTCGTCAGGCAGCTCAACGAGCTGTATCTCGACAACCCGGCTCTCTGGCAGATGGACTTTTCCCAGCAGGGTTTTCGCTGGATCGACCTCGAGGACCGCAATAATTCGATCATCTCATTCGTCCGCTATGCCGGGGATCATAACGACCACCTGATCGGGGTCTTCAATTTTACGCCACAGACGTTTTTCGATTACACCATCGGTCTGCCGACGGGCAGGCAGTACCGGGAGGTCTTCTGCTCGGACGACGAGAACTTCGGCGGCAGCGGAATCAGCGAAAAAGGCGTGTACACGCCTCTCGCCGAACCTTACGCCCAGGCCGGCTACCGGGTCAGCCTGAGAATACCGCCGCTGGCAGGAGTTGTCCTCAAGCCCTGCTGAACGCCGACTCCCTCATCACTGTTACCTTCAGGAACCAGACATGACGACACGACCGACACAACTCCCGGGAGAACGGGTTAAAAAAGCACTCGAGGCCTACTGCGAGATGAAAGCGGACAATCCTGGCGCTGACCTGCGGAGTCTGCTGCAGCAGGCCGAGCGTAAATTCGACCTGACCCCGCTGGAATGCGACTTCCTCCATCGCCAGTTGCTGGAGGAGGGGAAATAAGGGTCTGCATTCTCTACGGCTTCAGCCCAACCGGCGGGACAAAATGGTTTTCAGGCAGCTGCCGGCTGCCGCCATGCGTTATCCCTGACTTTCGACGGAAAAAAGGAGACCAGGTATGGATGCCTACCAGCAGATCATTGCCACCATAGCCCTGATGATGGGGACCGCCTGGGCTAGCGGCATCAACCTCTACGCGACCATCGCCATGCTCGGCCTGCTCGGGGCCTCCGGCAACATCGAACTGCCGCACTCACTGGTCATCCTACAGGATCCCCTGATCATAGGGGCTGCCTCGGTGATGTACTGTGTCGAGTTCTTCGCCGACAAGACCCCCGGCGTCGACACCGGC
>CAYYWK010000098.1:0-2928 GCA_964475345.1 uncultured Desulfobulbus sp. | reverse complement strand
CTGGCAGCAGGCGCAGTCGGCGAGGTCAATCCTGCGTTGGCGATAGCCGCCGGCATCCTCGGCGGTTCAGTCTCGGCAACCAGTCACATGATCAAGGCCGGTTCAAGAGTATTGATCAACACCTCGCCCGAACCGTTCACCAACTGGGCAGCTTCCTTCACCGAGGACCTGGCGGTGATCGGCGGGCTCTGGCTCGCCCTGCATTCGCCGCTGCTTTTTCTGTTCCTGTTTTTCCTCTTTCTGCTGCTGGCGATCTGGCTGATACCGAAAATCTGGGCCGCCATCGTGATCGTGGCGAGAAAACTCGGCGCATTTTTCAGCGGCAGCAGCCAGGATCCGGTTTCCACAAACGGGCCGCAACAACCCGCACAATCAGACCCTGTTTCTCCCCCGGCAGCGTCGATCCTGTCAGGTGCAACCGCGCCGCCCGACCCACCCGTGTGACATCATGCCGGAGAAGGCTCACGCGCCCCGGCGATGAGCTGCCGGTACAGATCCTCTGTCTGCAGACACATCGAAGTGGTGGTGAAGTTCTCTCTCACCCGTTCTTTCCCCCTCAGGCCAAACTCGGCAAGCTGCTGTTTATCCATCGTCAGGGCCTCGTCAAGGGCACGCGCCATTTCCCCGGGATCGGAGGGCCGCACCAGCCAGCCTGTCTGACCGTCAATCACCGTCTCCAGGCTGCCGCCATGGGCGGTGGCAACCACCGGGCGGCCCATCGCCATCGCTTCGACGCTGGTTCGGCCGAATGCCTCCGGCTCACTCGAGGAAGCTGAGACGACAATATCGGCGAGCAGATAGGCTGCTGCCATATCCGTGCAGTGGCCAACCATGGTGACTTTGCCTGCTAGTCCAAGATCCTGTATCAATACTGCCAGTTCCTCGACAAATCCCGGGTTTTCCTTGATATCTCCGACCAATAGGGCCTGAAATTCCCGGTGTCGGAGCATGCTGAGCGACCTGACAAAGACATCCGGCCCCTTCAGACGGGTGATTCGCCCGGGGAGCATGACGACCGGGTTGCCATCGGCGATCTGCCACTGCCGCCGCAGGCGCTCAATCCTCTTGGCATCAACATTTTCCGGAGAAAACTGCTCAATATCGACACCGCGGAAAATCAGCCTGACCCCGTCCTTCTTGCCATAATGATCGAGGATATGCTGCCGGATGCTCTCTGAAACGGCGATGACGGCCATCCCCTTGGTCATGATCGCACTGTAGGCATTGACGGAATAGAAGCCGTGAAAGGTCGTCACCAGCACCGGCCGGCGGTGGGCGGGCAGAGTCCGCCAGGCCAGGTAGCCGATCCAGGCCGGCATCCTGGAACGCAGGTGCAGAATATCGACCTTTTCCCGCTGCAGAAGCCGCCGCAAGGGCAGAATATAGCCGAGACAGACCGGCGACTTGCTCCCGACATTCCAACAGATATGGGAACTGCCCTCCTTCTCGAGCTGGGCCACCAGACGACCGCCACCGGATATGACCAGCGAGCGATGGCCGCGTTCTGCAAGATAGCGGCCGACCTCAAGCGTCCCCCGCTCAACACCGCCTCCTTCGAGTTCGGGCAGCATCTGGACCACCGTCAGCCGCCTCTTTTCGCGAATGTCCTCCTTCTCCCTGAGCAGCTTCGTGTACAGGTCGACCGTCTTGGAACACATCAACGAGGCGGTGAAATGCTGGTTCACCCACCTCTTTCCCTCCTCGCCAATCCTCGCCAGGCTGCCTCTGTCAGCCAGGGCCTGCCGCAGCGCCGCGGCCATCGCCCTGGGCTCCCCGGGAGGGACCAGCCAGCCGTTGACCCCGTCAACCACCGTTTCCAGGCTGCCGCCATGGGCGGTGGCGATGACCGGCCGACCCATCGCCATCGCCTCTATGGCGACCTTACCGAAGGCCTCAGGTTGACTTGACGAGGCGGAGACCACGATATCGGCAAGCAGCATCGCCGCCGGCATATCCGAACAGTGGCCAACCAGCCTGATTTTTCCTTCAAGCCCGGCGTCACGGATCTTATCCAGCAGTTTCCTGGTATAGGCCTGGTTTTCCTCCGTATCGCCGACACACAGGGCGACAAACGGGATGTCGCTGAGCAGGGCCAGACAGTCGATGAAAACCTCCTGACCCTTCCACTGGGTCAGGCGCCCTGGCAGAACCACCACCGGCACCTGCGGGTCGTCGATCTGCCAGGCTTTCCGGAGGCTGTCCACCCGCACCTGCGGCACGCGTTCCGGATCGAAGCACTGCGTCTCGAAGCCGCCGTGAATCAGCTCGAGCCTGTTGGGATCGACGCAATAATTGTCAAGGATATGGTCACGGATGGTTTTGGAAACGGCAATGACCTTCTCACCTTTGGTCATGATCGTCGAATAGACATTGACCGAGTAAAAGCCATGGAAACTGGTGACCAAGGCCGGGCGATCCTCTTCCGGCAACGTTTTCCAGGCCAGATAGGCAATCCAGCCAGGCAGCCGCGAACGCAGATGCATGACGTCGATCTGCTCGTCGGCCAGGAAATGGCGGAGTTTCTGGATATATTTGAGACAACGCGCACTTTTCTCGCCGATATGCGGCCAGTGCACATGCTCGCAACCGCCCTTGGTCAGCAGCGGCACCATCCGGCCGCCACCGGAGATGACAATGGATCGATGTCCGCAGCTGGCAAGATACACGGCGAGTTCAAGGGTCTCGCCTTCGACGCCGCCTTCCTCCAGTTCGGGGACGATCTGTACTACACTCAGTCTTTCGGTTGCCATCTCGTGATGATTTCGGCAGCGCAACGCCCTGCCTCATTTAATGGTTGATGGTTCTGCCACTGCCCCTTCCGGTCGCACAGCCATGACGAGTAGAGAACGATCCGACCCTGGCCGCTCAGGTAATCGGCACTTCGCTCGAACTTGTTGCCGGGACGCTTCCAGTCAACCGGGAGAATCC
>CAYYWK010000097.1:0-8236 GCA_964475345.1 uncultured Desulfobulbus sp. | reverse complement strand
CTTCAGGGGAGGACGCGGAGTAGCCCATGTCGAGGCCCCGCGGGGAGTGCTGATCCACGACTACGAAATCGACAACAAAGGCATTGTCCGGGCGGCCAACATGATCATTGCCACTCAACAGAATACCGCGGCGATCAACAGAACCCTGAAAGAGGCGGCAAATAACATGCTGACAGCCGGCAGCGACGAGGCGATGCTCAACGGGCTCGAGTTCGTTGTCCGCTGCTATGATCCATGCCTTGCCTGTTCGACCCATGCGGTCGGGAGGATGGATTTTGATGTCGAGATGTGGCGCGATGGCGTGAAAATCCGTTCCTTGAGGAGGAATTGACCCATGTTTGCAATGTTCATCGATGAAAAGGCCTGCCGGGGCTGCCAGCTCTGCCTCGATGTCTGCCCGACCAACTGCTTTGTCTTCAACGAGGATACCAAGAAATCCGTCGTGGTCCGCCTCGGCAACTGTATCGCCTGCATGAGTTGCGATTACCTCTGCCCGTCAGGGGCAATCACTCACCAGGATCACCACGTGGTCAAGAACTTCTATCGGAATATCCATTTCAGCCAGCGCATGGAGAAATTTTTATGATAGCCAGCGAACTCAGCCTGGAATCCAAAGACTATGACATGGCTTTCACCGAGGTGTCCTTTCTCCTCGATATGTTCGTCGACACCATCGTCACCTTTGTCGGCAAATCAACGCCGTCACTGGCAGTGGCCGCAGGCCGCAGGATGGCGGACAACATGCCGGTGCACATGACCGAGAAGACACCCGAGGTGGCTCTGCAGGAACTGGTGCGGATTTTCCGCATCCAGCAGATGGAAATCGATGGCCGCTTCAATGGCCCGGAAGCCGAGATAACTCTCAGTCACTGCCCGATCAGGAGCGTCTGCCTGCAACGCGGCATGGAGCTCGACGGTCAGGCGTGTCAGATGTTTCATTATTATGTTGCCGGGATCCTTGCAGAACTGGCAGGTTGCCCGGCCAGGCCGAAAACGGTTTCGACCGGAGAAACCTGTACATTCAACATGGCCTTCAGCCGACCGCGCCAGTAGTCCACATGGCGACTGCTCTCATACTCTGCATCGGCAATGATCTCGTTGCCGATGACGGAGCGGGCAAGGCCGTTCACGCCTGTCTCGAGAAAGCACCCCTCCCGGTTGGAGTCCGCCTGGTCTTTTTGGGTATGGGCGGCATCGATCTCCTCGAGGAAGTCGACGGTGAAGATCTTCTGGTCGTCGTTGACGCCGTGCAACTGGGGGCTGCACCGGGGACGGTCCACGTCCTTGACTGGCATTCCATTCCGACCCGTGCTCCTCGACCGGTAAGCGGCCATGGTATCGGCGTGCGTGAGGCGATAGAGGTGGGAAGACGCCTCTATCCCGAGAAAGCGCCGCAGGATATCTATCTTGTCGGCATCGAAGGGGTCTGTTTCGATCAACTCGGCCAAGGCGTCAGTCCTCCAGTGGAGGCGGCAATACCTGTAGCCGTCAACGCGGTTCTGCGTCTGCTCCGCTAGATCCATTCCCGTAGCAACTCGAAGTTGCCTTTCTCTCAGCAGTTTGCCGGCAGGGGTATTTCGCCCACGACCGGGCGAACATTCTCCTGCCTTGGTGCTACATGCATGCCGGACCCCCATTTTTCCAGGAGGAAGCGATACCCTTTCTTAGACGGATGGTGTATGTTGTCAGCTGGTTATGGGTATTTGCCCACAAAAGACGGGAGGAGGGAAGATGAATGCATCGACGGCTGTGCCGCAGGAGATTGAAGAGTTCATCGGGAACTGGCGGGCAGGTGAAGCATGGTCCAGAGAGGGCTTTCTTGCCCTCTACCGTCACGTTCGGGCCATGCAGGAGGTTGAGCTGGTTTTTGTCGGGCGGCCAGGTATCAGCTTTTCACTGAGGCCAAGGGGATCGAAACAGCCTCAGGGTGGATTGTACGCCATCATTGATGTGATCGATGATGATCCTGCAGAGAGATGGCTGTCTGTCTGTTTTTACGGGGAGATGATCACCGATCCCGAAAACCGGGGAGAAGTTATTCCAGGCGGTCTTGCGGGCGCGGACGGGTACTGCTTCGATGTCACCGATGACGATCCGGCGATGATCGAATACCTCAAGGAGCGCTGCACCGAGGCCTGGCGGGCGGTATCCTGAGGATTGGTTTGCATCCATGTTTCAGGCGCGGGAAAGGCGATCGGAAAGCTGCTGGAAAGAGTTTCCTGAAAATACGTTTTCGCAGTTGAGGTCAATGGAGAGGGTATGTTTTCCGTGATTTCGATGTATCTGGCAGCCGGCGCAGTGGCCGGGCTGCTTGCCGGTCTGCTCGGCATAGGGGGCGGCCTGGTGATCGTGCCGATGCTGGTGTTCTGTTTTTCGCTGCAGCACATTGATCCGATGGTGACGATGCACCTTGCCCTGGGAACATCCATGGCCAGCATCATCTTCACCTCCGTCTCCAGTTTCCGCGCTCATCACAAGCGGGGGGCGGTTGAGTGGCCCTTGGTCAGGCGCATTGTCCTCGGCATTTTCGTCGGCACGTTTCTCGGTTCCTGCCTGGCGGCACGGATGTCTACCAGTTTTCTCAAGGGATTCTTTGTTGTTTTTCTCTACTACGTGGCGACCCAGATGCTGCTGAACAAGAAGCCGAAAGCGAATCGTCAGTTGCCCGGCAACTTCGGGACGTTTGCCGTCGGCAGTGTCATTGGCGCCTTTTCCAGCCTGGTCGGAATTGGGGGCGGAACGCTCTCGGTGCCATTCATGACATGGTGCAACGTCGCCGTCCATCGGGCCATCGGAACATCGGCGGCCATCGGCTTCCCGATAGCCATAGCGGGGACTGTCGGGTATCTGTTCAACGGCTGGCATGCCGCCAACCTGCCCCAGTATTCCGTCGGATACATCTATCTGCCAGCCCTTTTCGGGCTGGTTGTGACCAGTGTCCTGACCGCTCCCTTCGGCGTCAGGCTGGCTCACAGCCTGCCGGTGGACAGGTTGAAGAAGGTGTTTGCCGTACTGCTGTTTGCTGTCGGCACCCGGATGCTGGTCAGTCTGGCATGAACCGTGAAAACGACAAGGCCTCCGGAGAGCGGAGGCCTTGTCAATGTGGCTGGGGAAGGGGTTTCTGAAAGCGGTAATCAGTTTATCCAGTCGTCGGTTTCCTCTATTGGTGCGAAACCGCGCCGCATGGTGTTTTCGCTGACCAGCTTGGGATCGACGAACTGCAGGAGATAATCCGGGCCGCCTGCCTTCGAGCCGACGCCTGACATGTTGAAGCCGCCAAAAGGATGGCGCTCAACCAGGGCGCCGGTGCTGCCACGGTTGAGGTAGAGGTTGCCGACGTTGAACTCGGCCCTGGCCCGGTCGAGGTGCTCCGGGCTGCGGGAGAAGATCGCCCCGGTGAGGCTGAAGCGGGTCGAATTGGCCCATTCGATGGCTTGGTCGAAATCCTTGACCTTCCTCAGCGCCAATACCGGGCCGAAGATCTCCTCCTGGGCGATGCGGTGCTCGGGACGAATACCCTCGACGACCGTCAGCGGTACGTAGTAGCCATTCTGCGGAACTTCGCGGCAGAGCAGGACCTTGCCTTCCTGCTTGGCCAGTTCGACATAGGCAAGGATCGACTTCTGGGCTTTCTCGTCAACGACCGGCCCCATGGAGAAGGCAGGATCCTCGGCCGGGCCGATGGTCAATGAAGAGGCGGCCTGTATCAGACGCTCCCGGAATTTTTCGTAGATCGGCTCGACGACAATCGCCCTGGAGCAGGCTGAGCACTTCTGACCCTGGAAGGCGAAAGCGGAGTTGATAACCTGTTTGATCGCCTCGTCAAGATCGGCATCGTCGTCGATGATGATCGCGTTTTTCCCGCCGAGTTCGGCAACGACCTTCTTAATCTGCTTTTGGCCGGGTTGCACTATGGAGGCCTTGTTGATGATCCGATGCCCGACTTCCATCGAACCGGTGAAGGCGATCAGGGCGATGTCGGGATGCTCGACCAGGTAGTCGCCCATCACCGACCCGCGTCCCGGGATGTAATTAAAGACGCCGGGGGGCAGGCCGGCCTCGCGGAAGATATCGACGAGGTTGAAGCCAACCACCGAGGAAGGTCCTGCCGGCTTGTAGAGAACGGGATTACCGGCGACGATGGCGGCGGCGGACATGCCGCAGCTGATGGCCAGGGGAAAATTCCAGGGGGCAATGACGGCGGCGATGCCCTTGCCCTGGTAACCAAGCAGGTTCACTTCCCCGGGAGAATTGCCCATCCGCCGCGGTTTGCCGAGCCGTATCGCTTCCCTGGCGTAGTAATCGAGGAAATCGATGGCCTCTGCGACATCCGCCTGGGCCTGGTTCCACTGCTTGCCAACCTCCAGGGTCTGCCAGGCGCTCAGTTCGTAGATCCTCTTCCTGGCAATCACGGCCGCCTTGCTCAAATACTGGGCGCGTTCGGCGAAACTCAGTGCACGCCAGGCAGGTGCGGCCTTTTTAGCGGCGGCGATGGCCTCATCGACGTCCTTGATTCCTGCCTGGCAGACAGTGCCGATGATTTCCTTGGGATTTGCCGGGTTTACCGAGGGCAGTCGATCGTCGGTGCTGACCTCGCGCCCGCCGATGAAGAGCGGGTAGGTCTTGCCGAGTTGCTGCCTTACCGAGGCTATTGCAGCGACGAAACCGTCGCGGACCTCCTTCCTGGTGAAATCGGCCATCGGTTCGTTGACGAAGCGGTCAGCTCCGGCCGCGGTTCCGGCCTTGTCCTGTTTCTGACCAGCGATGCGGGCCAGCGTCTCGACCGGATTCTCCACCAGCCGGTCTATTTCTGCTTCCTCGGCAAAGGACTGGCGGAGAAAAGACTCGTTGGCGGTATTCTCCAGCAGTCGTCGCACCAGATAGGCCATGCCCGGCAGCAGGTCGCCGTAGGGGGCATACAGTCTGACCCGTTTGGCGACGTTCAGCAGGCCTTTCCGCACCGGCTCGGCCATGCCGTAGAGTACCTGAAACTCGTATTTCTCTTCGGGCACGCCAAGTTCTTTCGCCATTTCCATGGCTGCCGAAATTGACCGGATATTGTGCGATGCGCAGGCATAGCCACAGATATCGTGGTTCTCGAGGATCATCCGGGTGTGACGCTCAAACGCCGCATCGGATTCCGCCTTGATGGTGTATACCGGTATTTCCCAGCCGTTCTGCTTGGCGATGACCGTCTCGTAATCCCAGTAAGCGCCTTTGACCAGGCGAATCGAAATCGGCAGTTTTTCAGCCCTTGCCCATGCCAGCAGAGCCTTGAGATCCTTGTCGGTGTCTTTCAGGTACGACTGGATGGCAATGCCGAGATGCGGATAGTCGCGGAATTCCAGGCTCGCCCTGAGTCGGCGGTACACTTCGAGGGTAATGTCCTTGAAGCGGTGGTGTTCCATGTCAATGCGCATGAAACCCTGCATTTCTCTAACCTTGCGGAGAATCGGGATCAGCCGGTTGGAAATGCCGGTTACCGATCCTTCAAAGTCCATCGGATCGGTCAGGGAGAACAGGGCCGAGGGTTTGACGGAGATGTTGACTCGAGGCGAGTGGCCCCAGTCAAGGGTGCTCCCACCAATGGCATCCCAGTCCCGGTAGGTCTTTTCCAGGGCGGTGAGCAATTCGAGATACATCTCCATGAAGGAGGTCGCCTCTTTTTCGCTGACGGTCGCCTCGCCGAGGATGTCGACGGTCAGGGTGAACCCGTCCTTGCGGATCTTCTTGATATTCTTCAGTGCATCCTTGACGTTTTCACCGATGATGAACTGCTTGGCCATGTTCTCGAGGTTGGCCCGGATCGTTTTATTGAGCAGGACGCCGGTCAACTTGCCACCAAAGCCGGCGCCAATTGCCCCCCACTTCATCACTGCCGGCACATCCTGGTCGTCGCCGGCGAAATACTCGCGGATGTGGCGGGCGAGTGACTCGGAGGTGTTGAGATATGGGAGAACATCCACGAAACGGAAGAGCTGGACTTTGAAGTTCTCGTTTTTCATCGACCAGTCCATGACTTTGCCGGTCCACCAGCCTTTGTTGAAAATCGAGGGAGCCTCGCCGCTGATGCTGGTGAAGAATTCCTTGCTGCGGGCGGTGATTCTTTTGTCGAGTGCGTTGGTATCCATGATGTACCTCTTGCAGTGAAAGGGATGGTGGATCAGCTGTCCTTTTTCAGTTTCTTCAGGGTTTGTTTGGTCTCGGCGAATTGCGTGTTCAACGTCTGGGTTTCCTTAAGGGTTCCCAGCACCAGGGTCGTCCGGCTGTCCTGGACGCCGGCCACACTGCCTATTCTTTTCATCAGGACGGTAAGTCCGTCAGTGCTGTTGACTCTGGCTTTGACAAGATAGTTGTACTCTCCGGCGATCCAGTGCACTTCCTGAATGCCGTCAATCTTCGCCACCTCGTCGCCGATGGTGGTGCAACCGACGGCATCGGCAGTTTTGAGATGCATGAAAACGGTCAGGGCAAGACCGACAGCCTTTGGGTCGAGGCGA
This sequence comes from uncultured Desulfobulbus sp., assembly GCA_964475345.1. Lineage (GTDB taxonomy): Bacteria > Desulfobacterota > Desulfobulbia > Desulfobulbales > Desulfocapsaceae > Desulfoprunum. The sequence goes on along the minus strand of CAYYWK010000097.1, from coordinate 1,736 downwards.
ACCTCGTAGCCGACGATGACCTTTTCTTTTTCCAGTTTTTTGACCCGTTCGAGTACCCCGGAAGGAGCCATGCCCAACTGGCGGGCCAATTCGGCATTGGGGATCTTTCCGTTATTCTGGATTATATTCAATATTCCAATATCAATTTCGTCGATCATATTGATGCTCCTGTCTATATATGAATATAATTCATTTTTAGTAGAGAGGTCAAGGACGATTCAGAGCGTTTCGATCTACGGCTCGATGGCGCTCTCCGGAACGTGCCGTTTCGTATCAACAGGATCTCCGTGAACGGACAAAGTTCCAAAATGCAATCCTATATGGTAAATAACCAAATCCTAACAGTGTGAAAAATTGTCTTCCTTTGCTTCCCTCAGTAGGCGTGGCGATCATGGATATGAGAATCGGTGAACACGAGACCAAGTATGTCTTTCCTCACCACCAGGCCGGCAAGTTGGTTACCTGGCTGAAAGACAGATGCGTCACTGATTCTGAGTATGCTGAAGGGATGGTCTCCAGCATCTATTTCGACAGTGTTGACTGGCGGCTGCTACATGAAAAGATCAACAGCGACTACCTGAAAACCAAGATCCGCCTGCGCTGGTATTCAGACCGCGTAACCGGCAGGCCATTGCCGGCCAATTTTCTAGAGGTGAAATACAAGGTCGGCAGCTCGCGGCAGAAGGTGAGGCTCGCAAGCGGCCTGGAAACGGAATGGATTGCCGCCACGCCGCTTTCTGACCATGGTTTTCTCGTCATCCTCCAGCAGCTGCAGCACCATGGCGTCAGACCACAGGGGTTGATGTATCCGGCTCTGCAGGTTGATTACACCCGGTTTCGTTTCGTTGATCCCCTGAGCGGGGCGCGTCTGTGCATAGATGGAGATATCCGAGTGGCCCGCTGCAATCCGACCATGCTCGGCCGCATGCATCCCTATTCCTTGAAAACCGCTGTCTTCGAACTGAAAGAACGAACCGGCCGGCTTCCTGCCTGGCTGCATCAATTAACCGCTTTCGGATGTCGCCGGGCGGCCTTTTCCAAGTACGGTGCCTGCTGGCAGCACATGACACAGCAACAATTGTAGGGTGATAAGAGATGGAAATGACGTCACAGGAATGGCTCAAGGTGTTGTCCGGGTTTGGCAGCAAGTCGATGGATCAGATAGGGGTGTTCCCTTTTCTCGGGGTGATGTGCATCTCCCTCTTCTCATCGTTTCTCGTCGCGCTGCTCTATGTCCGTTTTTTTCAGACGAGGTCGACAGGTAGCCTGATCTACCGCGCTTTTCCTCTCCTTGGCATCTCGATCACGGCGATCTTCATCACTATCCAGTTTTCCCTGCCACTTTCCCTCGGTCTGCTCGGCGCCTTGTCGATCGTCCGCTTCCGCAACCCGATCAAGGAACCGGAAGAGATAGGTTTCATCATGCTGGTGGTGGCAACATCGTTGTGCTGTGCAACCTTCAATATCCTGTTTCTCGGCATCATCCTGATGGTTGCCTTCATTGCCCTGATGGCTGTTCATTTCGGCAGGCGCTTCCTCGATCTCCACCAGAACGACGGCATGCTCATCATTACCGCGCCTACCGAGATTTACCGGAGAACAGGCGATGAGATTACGGCGCTCGTCGATGCCCACGTCGGCCGTAAGCGCCTGGACAGCCTGGTGGAAAACATCAATGAAGTATTGACACGGTGTATAAATAGTTAAAACATTCATATCTTTATCCTGCTATTTCG
>CAYYWK010000096.1:0-8281 GCA_964475345.1 uncultured Desulfobulbus sp. | reverse complement strand
ATGGGAGAAAAACTGTTCCGCGGACATGTCGCTGAGGAGCACTGAGCAGGTGGTGCGGGAGAGCTTTCTTTCAGCTGATGCGGCTGTGTTGCCCGGTGCCTGCGGTGCTTGCCAGATCGCACCGGGCAGTGTAGTGTGTGTCCAGGAGGAGTCAATGGCCAGAAAGAAAATCAGCGTCGAGCCGATCAAGAACGATCTGCCGGTGTATCCGATAAGTGTCGCTTCCCGGCTGCTCAATGTGCATCCGCGCACTTTGCGCATCTACGAGGAAGAGGGTTTGATCAAACCGGAGCGCAGAGGGGAGCGTCGCCTCTATTCCCAGAACGATATCACCTGGATAGGTTGCCTGCGCTCGTTGATCCATGATGAGGGAATCTCCATCCCTGGAATCAAGAAGCTGCTGCAGTTTGCCAGTTGTTACGAGATCACTGGCTGCCCTGAACCGACCTGGTGCAGCTGCGACGCCGTTGTCGACCGGGTTATGCCCCGCAGGCTCAGGCTGGCAGGCGACGAGGCGGCCGAGGAAGATGCCCGCCAGCTTGAACGGGAGGAGCGGGAAAAGCAGCAGGAGCTGGCGGTGAAGACTGCTCAGCCGGATGCGCAGCGCAAGGCGCGCTGAAGAGGACGCACAATGCGCCGTGCTGCGCTGCGTATGCCGACACCCGGCATGTCATTCCGCTTTCCCGCTGTTATCATTCCTTTCCCTGCGGGTCTGCCGGGTTATGCAGACCATAGTGTTCGATCTTGCGCCGCAGGGTATCCTTTGAAATCTGCAGTTCACGGCAGGTGAGCATTCTCTTCCAGCGGTTACGCTCCAGTGACTGGATGATCGCCTGCCGTTCTATTTCTTCCAGGCTCAAGCCTGCGGCAATGCCGCCCTGTTCCGGTTCTTCCTGTTTTGTCCTCACTCCGATCTGCTCCGGCAGATGCTGTTCCTGGATATAGCCGCCAGGGCAGAGGATGAAGGCGTACTCGATGATGTTTTCCAGTTCCCGGATGTTGCCCGGGAAGGAATAGCGCATCAGCCTGGCTATAACCTGGTCGCCTGCCCCGACGATATCTTTTTCCTTTTCTGCGGCAAATTTCTTGATGAAGTGCTCCACCAGCAGCGGAATGTCCTCCAGACGCTGACGCAGGGGTGGCAGCTGGATGTTGACGACATTGAGGCGGTAGTAGAGGTCGTCGCGGAAGTGTCCTTCCCGGACCAGGTGCGGCAGGTCGCGGTTGGTGGCGGCGATGATGCGCACGTCGGCCTTCACCGGCGCATTGGAGCCGAGCGGCTCGTAGGTCTTCTGCTGCAGCACGCGCAGCAGCTTGACCTGCAGCGACTGGGGGATGTCGCCGATCTCGTCGAGGAAAATGGTCCCGCCTTCCGCTGCCGCGAAACGTCCCACCTTGTCTTTCTTGGCGTCGGTGAACGCCCCCGCCTTGTATCCGAACAGTTCCGATTCAAGCAGGGTTTCCGGCAGGGCGCCGCAGTTGACGGTGACAAAGGGCATGTCCTTGCGTCGCGAGGCGTGGTAGAGGGAACTGGCGATCAGCTCCTTGCCGGTGCCACTCTCGCCGAGGATCAGGACGTTGCTCTCGCTGCGGGCGATCTCCGGCATGATTTCGAAGATCCGCTGCATCGACGGGCTCTTGCTGATGATCTGGTCAAAGGTGTAGCGTTTGGTCAGCTGCTGGCGGAGACTGACCTCGACGCTGAGGTCGCGGAAGGTCTCGACGCCGCCGACCACGTTGCCCTCATGGTCGACCAGCGGCGCGGCGCTGATGCTCACCGACATCATTTTCCCCTTGCGGGTCTTGATCGATATCGAACGGTTGGCGACGGGCCTGCCGATGTAAAGGCTTTCGGCGATGGCGCAGTTTCGCCCGCAGATCGTGGACTGGAAAATCTCACTGCAGTTCCGGCCGATGGCAGCCTCCCGTGACCAGCCGGTGATCAGTTCCGCCGCCAGGTTGAAGGAGGTGATGTTCCAACTGCGGTCGACGGTGAAAACCCCGTCAGCGACAGAGTCGAGGATCAGTTGATGCTGGAGACGGTGGGTGTTGTCGCGGAAGGTCTGGACGCCACCGAGGACCTCGCTGCGGTCGTCGAGGAAGGGGGCCGCGCTGACGGTGACCGGGATGGAGAAGCCGTCCTTGCCGAGGATAAAGGCTTCGTGGTCGACGATCGTCTTTTTTTCACGCATGGCCATGCCGAGGGCGCAGCTGGCGACATTGGCACTCGACAGGAAGACCTGGGAGCAGATCTTGCCCAGCAGTTCCTTCTCCGTCCAGCCGGTGATCTTTTCGGCGGCGGTATTGAAGGAGGTGATCCGGCCTTCGGGGTCAACGGTGAAGACCCCGTCGGCGATGGAATCGATGATCAGCTCGTGCTGCAGCCTTGCCGTGATGTCGCGGAAGGTCTCGACGCCGCCGATGATGGTGTCGTTGAGGTCAAGCAGGGGAGCGGCGCTGACCTTGACTGGAATGGACTTGCCGTTTTTGCCGCGGATGAAGGCCCTGCGCTCGGAGATGGTCTGCTTTTTCAGGATCGACTCGGCGATGGCGCATTCGTTGCCGCAGATGCTGGAGTGGAAGATGATCTTGCAGGGTTTGCCGACGACTTCTTCCTCCTTGAAGCCGGTGATCCTTTCGGCGGCATGGTTGAAGGAGGTGATCCTGCGGCTTGGATCGACGGTGAAGACCCCCTCGACGATGCTGTTCAGGGCCAGCCGGCTGGCAGCAAGCGGCCCGCTGAGGTCGGCAAAGCCGATGAAGGCCCCGAGCATCGAACCGGACTTGCCGGGCAGGGTGATGACCTGAAGGTGGATGGCGTTTTTTTCACCGGTGGCCGAGGAGCCGAGATTGAGCTGGATCGAATTGCTCCCCCGTTTTTTGGTCAGGGGTTCGAGGTACGAACAGATCTCCCGGAATCTGCCGTCGTTGTAGAAAATTTCCCGGCAATGGCGGCCCAGCAGGTTTTTGCTGTCAATGCCGAGGATGCGCACGGCCTTCTCGTTGAACGAGGTGATCAGCCAGTTGCTGTCGACGGTGACATAGCCGCTTTCGAGTTGGTTCATTCGTCCATTCAGGTCTTCTGCCACGACGGATCTCCGTTGCTGAGGGTGCCAGGGGCTGTGGTCCGGACTGCCAGCTATTATAGGATGAAAAGGCACTAATAACAACACTATCGGTCTGGCAGGCAGAGTCCCGATGGCGTATCCACCTGTTATTACAGCGGCAAACCACCGCATATATTTTGCATTTGCCCAAAACCGGCCGGGATAAATCCATTGTCGAGTCCGGGTATTTTCGGTATCATCTCCGGGTACTACAGATGTCGTATGTCGCGGCCGCATGCACATCCGGCTGGATTTCCGCCGGCAACAAGCCTCAGGCAGGAGCTGTTATGCAGAATGACTGCCCGCCCTTTTCCGAAACACCGACCATTCCGGATATCGATCCGGGTGAGCGAACCGTGCCGGCCGGCGCCGGCATTGAGCTCTTCCATTCCATTCCAGACCCGGTGCTGGTGGTCACCCCCCAGGGGGGGATCGTCGAAGTCAACCTCGCCCTGTTGAAGGCTGCCGGCAAGAGCCGTGACGAGGTTATCGGCCGCGGCGTCTGTGAGATCATCCACGGCGGCCGCTGGCCGCACATCAAATGCCCTCTCGAAGAATTTTTGCTCACCAGGGAATCCCGGGTGGAAGATACCCGCCTGCCGGGTTTGGGCGGCGAGTATTCATTAACCATTGTTCCGGTCAGGGAAAAATCGACCGAGATCAGGCACATTCTCTTGATTGCCAGGAAACTCACCAGGGACGAGGTCCGCAAGGTCGACACCATCCGCACCGCCCAGCTTGCCGCCATCGGCGAGCTGGCCGCCGGTGTCGCCCACGAGGTCAACAATCCCATCAACGGCATTATCAATTACGCCCAACTGCTGATAGATGAAACCGAAGAGAACACCTTACACTCGGAATTGCTGCAGAAAATCGTCCAGGAGGGGGAGAGGATCGCCACGATCACGTACAGTCTGCTGTCCTTTGCCAGGGAGGACGGCAACGAGCTGACCTTCGTCGACCTCAACGAGGTGGCGCGGGCCAGCCTGTCGCTGATGCAGCACCAGTTGAAGAAAGAGGGCATTCTCGTGGAGACCGGTTTCCATGAGCCGTCCTGTCTGATCCGCGGCAATTTCCTGCAGCTGCAGCAGGTCGTCCTCAACCTGCTCAGCAACAGCCGTTATGCCCTCCATGAGCGATATAGGGAACCGTCGCCGTACAAGCGCATCCGTATCACCACCCTGCCGGTCGATATCGACGGGCAACAATGGTTCCGCCTGGCCGTCCAGGATTGGGGAACCGGCATTCCCCAGGGTATTCTCGACAAGCTCTTCGAGCCCTTCTTCACCAGCAAGCCGCCAGGACAGGGATCGGGGCTCGGCCTCAGCATCAGCTACGGCATCATCCAGAATCACCATGGAACCCTGAAGGTCGATTCCCTGCTCAACAAATATACCGAAATGATCATCGAGATCCCCGCTGCCAATGGTTGATGCAATGGAAGACGTGCACATCCTGATAGTCGACGACGAAGAGAGCATCCGTGTCACCTTCGCGATGTTCCTCAAACGGGAAGGGTATGGCAGGGTAACGACCGCCGCCTCGATGGAGGAGGCGCTGATCGTCATCAACGAGGAACGCTTTGACCTGATCATCAGCGACATCGTGCTTGAGGGCGCCAGCGGCACCGATTTGCTGAAACATATCCAGAAGACCGGAATCGAGTGTCCGGTGGTGATGATTACCGGTTTTCCCAATCTCAAAACCGCCGCTGAAGCCGTCCGTTTCGGGGCCTTTGAATATCTTTCCAAACCGGTCAACAAGGAGGCCCTGCTGCGGATAGTCCGTCAGGCCCTCAAACACTGGCAGCTGGAAAAGGAAAAGAGGGATCTGCAGCGGGAAAACGAGAAGTACCGCCGTTACCTGGAGGTCATCTTCAGTTCGGTCAGCGATGCGATCATCACCGTCGATGCCGACATGCGTATCGTTCAGATGAACGATACCGCCAGGGCCTGGATGATGGAGATGCACGGCGAGGCGGCAGCAGACCTCCAGTCCCTGCCCGGTGAGATGGCCCTCGCCTGCATCCAGGACGCCAGCAGGGTGATCCTGGACGGACAGGTGGTGCGTGAGCACCAGGTCGAGTGCCGCAAGGCGGATGGGACGTTCCGGATGATTAGCCTGACCGCCGCCCCGCTGAAGGATGCGGTGGAGGAGTTCAACGGGGCGGTGATCGTCGACAGCGATATCAGACTGGGTCTGCCCGAACTGTCTGGCGGACAGCGGCGGCAGTTCCATGGCTTCGTCGGGGTCAGCGAAGCGATGCAGGAAGTCTATCGCCTGATTGAAAATGTCGGCAAGGTCGACACTTCGGTGCTGATCACCGGTGAGTCGGGGACCGGCAAGGAACTGGCGGCGGAGGCCCTCCATGCCGAGAGCAGGCGCCGTGACAGGACGCTGGTTAAGGTCGACTGTGCCGCCGTTCCTGAGGACCTGCTGGAAAGCGAACTGTTCGGCCACCGCAAGGGGGCCTTTACCGGCGCCGATCGCAATCGTCCCGGACGCCTGCTGCAGGCCGACAATGGCACGCTCTTTCTTGATGAGATCGGTGACATCTCCAGCCGCATGCAGCTGCGGCTGCTGCGATTTCTTCAAGAAAAGACCTTTACCCCGGTCGGCCAGGACACGCCTCTCCATGTCGATGTGCGGGTGGTTGCAGCGACCAACGTCGACCTGCGGGAGAAGGTGCGGCAGGGGATGTTCCGCGAGGATCTCTACTACCGGCTCAAGGTGGTCGAGATCATGCTGCCGCCGCTTCGTGAACGCCGGCAGTGCATCCCTCTGCTTGTCCACCATTTCCTCGAATACTTCCGGGAAAAGCTTGGCCGGAAAATCACTACCGTTTCAGACCAGGCGATGGATACCCTGCTGTACTACTCATGGCCTGGAAATGTCCGGGAACTGCGGCATGTGGTGGAGCGCGCCTGCGTCCTCTGTGGCGGAGCGACCCTATTGCAGGAGAACCTGCCGGCAGATCTCTTGGCAGTGGAAAAGATCGCTCCGACAGGATCATCCCCCGATCAATCCGTTCATATCCGGGAGCTTCCGATGCCAGTTCTCCAGCCAGGCCCGGTTGGCGTCGAAATGGTCAGACAGGCCCTCGCGCAGAGTGGTGGAAACAAGAGCCTTGCCGCCAAACTCCTGCATGTCGATCGCAGCACCCTCTACAGGAAGATGAAGCGCTACAGTCTATCCTGATTGCATCTCTTCGAGCATGGCAATCTGTTGCACCACTGTTGCATATCTGTTGCAGGGGTGTTGCACTGTTGCATAGCAGATGGCGATGCAACAGTGCCGAGTGCTGCCGGCGGATCGTCCATGCAGCTCATTAATCCTCCCTCCTTTCTGAAAGTTTCCCGCTCGTTGAATAGTAAGATTTTGAAATATAAGCGTAATAATATTATTCACGAGAAAATTTTCATTCTGGCATCAGAAATGCAATAACAAGCGCAAACGGTACGGGCAGTCAAGAATGCCTCTCACCGTAAGGAATGTTAAGCGGTGCAGAGGGCGATCGGTACATACACCAGTGAAAACGGAGGCGGCGTGATGAAGAGTTCAATTCAGGTGGACAGGCGGGTAAGGGCAGACGTTGGCGCAGCAGGCGATGTCGGAACAGAGGTATCCAAGGTCAGTATTTCTGTGGTAGCCATCTTCGGGGTTGTCGTCGGACTGTGGAGCCTTGCCTCTCTGGTCGGCGGTCTTGTCTCCAGCGGCGGTCCGCTGGCCCTGGTCGGCAACTGGTTCAAGGCGGTCTTCGGGATATAATGCTTGAGGCCGGCGCTCGCGCAGCCGGCCTGAAATTTCCCGGTGCAGATCGGGAGCGAAGCGTTCATGCCTGATGGGCTGAACGCCGGACGATGTTGCCGGATTGCTTTGTTTCCTTGGAAAAGTGCAGTATACAATAGAGTATTCTCTGTATCTCTGCCCCCCAAGGAACAGCCATGGCAATCGTCGTCAGGAATGTGCTCGTCTTCTTTATAGGTATCTTCTGCTGTCTGCTGGCCTATTTTTTCTGGACCATTGAAAACAGGCTGCCAGTCCGCAACTACACGGAACTGGTGCAACAGCTTGCCGACAATACTGTTGCATCGCTCGATTTCACTGGAAACAAGGTGGAAGTGAGTACCAATGACGGAAAGCGTTACGTCACACGGGTCATGGATCCATCCGGACTTGCCGCTTCCGTTGCCGGGGGACGGGTGCGGATCTCGGTGAACGAAGACTATTCCCTGTACTATTTCCAGGGCGGTATTTTCCTGTTTGCCCTGGTGCTCGGTTCGGTGATCTGGTTTTCGCTGCATGCCAGACGCCGTGCCGGGGAGGAATCAAAATTCGCCCGTGACAAGCGGGTATTTCCGTCCAGCAACGGCCACAAGGTCACCTTCAGCGATGTCGCCGGCGTGCCGGAAGCGAAAGAAGAGCTGGAGGAAATCGTCAACTATCTCAAAAATCCTGACCAGTTCAGCAGTGTCGGGGCCTACATGCCGCACGGAGTGCTGTTGCAGGGGCCTCCCGGCACCGGCAAGACCCTGCTGGCGCGGGCGGTTGCCGGTGAGGCCGGGGTGCCGTTCTACAGCTTCAGCGGCTCCGATTTCGTCGAGATGTTCGTCGGGGTTGGGGCCTCACGCGTTCGCGACATATTCCGGGATGCCAAGAAAAACGCGCCCTGCATCATCTTCATCGACGAGATTGACGCCGTCGGCATCCGCCGGAGCAGCGGAGCGACCGACAGTCAGGATGAGCGTGGTCAGACCCTCAATGCGCTGCTCGTCGAGATGGATGGTTTCAGCTCTACCGACAACATCATCGTCCTTGCCGCCACCAACCGCCCTGATATTCTCGATCCGGCCTTGAGCCGGCCCGGCCGATTCGACCGCCAGATCACCATCCTGCCCCCGGATCTGAAAGGGCGTGTCAGGATTCTCGATGTGCACTGCCGCAAAGTGCAGCTCGGTCCGGATATCGACCTCGAGCACATTGCCCAGATGACTTCCGGTTTTACCGGCGCCGAGCTGGCCAACCTCGTCAACGAGGCCGCGCTGATGGCTGCCAGGAACGGCAGGGAGACGGTGGACCTCGAGCATTTCGACCAGGCCCGCGACCGGATTCTGATGGGGGTGGAGCGCAAGGGGATGGTCCTCACCGAAAAGGACCGATTGATCCTGGCCTAT
>CAYYWK010000095.1:0-8283 GCA_964475345.1 uncultured Desulfobulbus sp. | reverse complement strand
TCGACGGACTGTTCTCGGGAGAGATCATCTCCAGCCAGGGCAAGCAGTACGTGTTAACCGTGATGATCGATCTCACCTCGCGCCTTGAGGCGGAGAGGAAACTGCTCGCGGCCAAGGAGCAGGCGGAGACCGCCGATGCCGAAAAAACGCGGCTGCTGGCGGTCATCGCCCACGAGTTCCGCACCCCGCTGGCGCTCCTGCACAGCAGCCTCGACATCCTCGAGCGCTACCCGGACAAGCTGTCGCCGGATGATCGTCTGGTCCAGGGACAGCACATCCGCAGCGCCCTCCAGCAGATGACCTCGCTGGTCGACTCTTCCCAGTCGTACAACTGGCTGCAGAGCGATTACCGGCAACTCCGCCTGACCGAGATCGACCTCGGCTCCTTCTGCCGGAAGGTGGTCAGCGAGATCGGGGCCGCCTGGTCGCACGACCATGCGCTGACCGTACGGCTGCCGGAACATCCTTTCCGGCTGCTGACCGACGAGACCCTGCTGCGATCCATTCTCGGCAATCTGCTCACCAACGCCTACCGGTACACCCCGCCCGGAAACGCGATTACCTTCGAGGCCGCCACAGATGCAGGAACCCTGCACATTCTCATCGAAGACAACGGCCGGGGCATTCCCGCCGCCGACCTCGACCGCATCTTCAAGCCCTACACGCGGGGCAGCAACGTCAGCAATCAGCGGGGCATGGGACTGGGTCTCAGCATCGTCCATATGGCGCTTGCCAGGCTGCGGGGGACCATTGCGCTCAGCAGCACCGAAGGGCAAGGCACCAGCGTGGCGATAACTATCCCGATCCCTGCAGGCGCGGCCGATGGCGGCGAACCACCGGCAGTCACCGGCTGAACGGGGACACCGACAATCGGCAGGACAGTCGCAGAATCAACGATCAGGCCCGGGAGGATCCCGGACAGGAGCAACACCCAGCACAACCCGCAGGAGCTATGTATGAGCGAAAAGACGTGTGAAAATGGAGATTTCCGCTGGCAGGATCTCGGCGATATCGGCCACGGCCGGCCCAACCTCGGCCCGATGGTGCCGGTGCTGGTCTACCGCCTGCTCCAGTATACCCTGCGGGCGACGCTGGTGAGCGAACTCGGCGCGGAAAAGGCCAGCGAGATATTCATCAAGGCCGGCCGGCTGGCCGGTACCCGTTTCTGCGAGAATGCCCTCGACCGCAGCCTGGAATTCAACGAGTTCGTTTCCCAGCTGCAGCGGGTGCTGCGCGAACAGTCGGTCGGCATCCTGCGCGTCGAGCGGGCGGAACCGGAGGACATGACCTTCGTCCTCACCGTCGCCGAGGACGTGGACTGCTCGGGGCTCCCCTGCACCGACGAGGTGGTGTGCCAGTACGACGAGGGGTTCATCGCCGGGATTTTCGAGGCCTATACCGGCAAAGCCTTCACCGCCCGGGAAATCGACTGCTGGGCAAGCGGCGACCGGGTCTGCCGCTTTGAAGTCAGGGAGGACAGATAGCGCCGATGCTCACTGCACAAGCCATTGAAAAATTGACCGTCCTGCTCCAGGGCAGGATCCCCGAAGCTGTCGAAACCTCCCGGCTGCACCGGGAGGACGAGCGGGAGCTGGCCGAAAAACTCAACCAGCTGATCGAGCTGATGGGCGAGAACCGCACCATCATCGATCAGCTGTCACAGGGGAAACTCAGCGACATCACCATCGGCAAGGGCAACTTCCTCGCCTCCCCTTTCAAGGAGCTGCACTCGCGGCTCCTTCACCTGACCTGGCAGGCGCGCCGGGTGGCCTCCGGCGACTACAGGCAACGGGTCGACTTCATGGGGGATTTTTCCAATGCCTTCAATGCCATGATCGTCTCGCTGGAAGAAAACGAGCAGTCGCTGCGCCGGAAGATCGACGAGTTGGAAAACGCCCTCGCCCACATCAACCGGCTCGAAAAGATCCTGCCGATCTGTTCGTTCTGCAAGAAGATCCGGCCCAGGGATACCGACCCTTACAACCAGGACAACTGGGTCCAGATCGAACAATATATCACCACCAGAACCGAGACCCAGTTTTCCCACAGCCTCTGTCCCGAATGCCTGGCCAGGCATTACGGGAGCGACAAATAGCCCTCCCCCCTCAGTACGGCAGGCGGTTCAGCGACTTGACGATCAGCGTGCAGCCCATCGCCAACATGCCGGCAAGGCCGATCCCGCACGAGAAGCCGGCCAGCAGCACCGGCGCGTACTGCCGCCACTGCGCCCCGTACCTCTTCAGGAAATAGTAGCGGCCGAGCAGCGCCCCCACCAGTTCGAGGATCATCCCGTGCGGCGTCGACTGACCCAGGCCGCGCACAACTCCGTAAACCAGCAGCACCGGCAGGCCGAGCAGGCTGAGTACGGCGTAGGCGGCAAGGCCGAGCAGGGTGCCGATGGCAACGTAGCCGGCGTTCAGGGCCTGGAAGAACAGCGAGTTGCCCTCAAGCGTGGCGGTCTGCATCAACAGGGTGTTGAGGGCCTGCAGGTGCCAGAGTTCCTGGGCGTAGGGGTAGTACGACGACGGGATCGGCGCCAGCTGCCAGAGGAACTGCGAAAACAGCAGCGAGGCCACCAGCACGATCGGCAGGGTGATGAACTCGGCCTTGATGATGCCGCGCAGGCTGGTGCCGGTCAGCTCGATCTGCCTGAAACCCACCGTCGCCTCGCCGTAGTTGTGAATCGGGATCGGCGCGTACCAGATCTCGATGCCGCTGTAGCCGAAATACTTGGCGCCGGCGATGAAGCTTGCCTCGCGCACCAGCGGCAGGCTGACGAACTGGCCGGCGATGCCCTCCATCCGGGCGGTGATGTAGGATATCAGCGGAGTGTAGACAAAGCCGTAGAGCAGAAAGAAGATCCACGGGAAACTCGGCACCAGCCAGACGCAGAAGAGGACGTAGGCCATGGTCGAGACGACATAGATGGCCAGCGACAGCCAGATCGAAATGTCGCCGCGACCGGGCGGGGGTTTGAACAGCAGGCTGAAATCGAGCCCCCCGCCCTTCTGTCTGAACGACCTTGCCACCTGCCACAGGCCGATCAGGCCGATAGCCAGGCCCAGACCGATGCCGAAGCTCATGTAGAAATCGAAGCTGTTGGCGAACACCGTCTCCACCGTGCCCATGCCGGGATGCCAGCGATGCAGGATGCCGTGCTCGAAGAGCAGCGGATTGGCGACGACGGTGATGACAAGGCCGATGAAGCCGCCGATCACAGCCCAGAACGGCAGGACCATGCCGATGAAGACCAGGCCGAGATCGAACTGGATACCGGTGGCCACCGCCGGCAGGAAGCCCTCGGTGTTGCGGGTCAGCTCCAGCCAGGGGATCGGGATCAGGCGGATCGGCTCGGTAAAGAAGATGCCGGTGAGGGCCGGCAGCAGGACATAGAAGAAACCGAAAGCCAGGCCGATCATCGCCCCGATCGAGAATACCCGCCATTTCCAGGCGGTCTTGCGGTCTTCGGTGGACTCGGCCAGGGCCATGGTGCCCAGCGCCGCCACCGGGGCCATCGGGAAGGGCAGCTTCTCGACGTCGGAGGTCAGGCGGTAGAGGGCATAGCCGAGGCCGAACTGGTCGATACGCTGGATCAGCATCGCCCCGCAGAGCAGCAGAATCGGCGCCAGCCAGTCGCGGTGGAGAAAGCTGCGCTCGGCATAGGAGGCGGACCCCAGATCCGGCGCCACCCAGGCGGGGATGAACTCGGTGACGCCAAGCATCTGGGCGGCGTCGGACTGGATCAGGTACTGGTTCCACAGGAGGCCCTGGAACGGCGAGGCCAGCGCCGCCCCGGCCATGTAGTAGAGCAGGAAGATCTCCTGCTGCTTCAATTCGGTATAGGAGCGGCGGGCCACCTCGGCGAAGAGGATGATCGTCACCCAGCGGGCCGCCGGGCCGATGCCGGTGCCGAGAACCAGCTGCAGGTACATCGACCCGGGCATCATCAGAAAGCCGATGAAGACCGCGCCGACAACCGTCTTCCAGTCGAAGCCCTCCTCGAAATGGTCGGGGGCCTTGAGCAGATCACGGTATTCCTTGAGTTCCTTGTCGTCGTACATGGCGTCCTCAGGATGGCAGAACCAGGTAACTGACCCCGGTGAACAGGCTGACGGTCGCCCAGAAGGCTCCCATCACAAAGTCGCCGATGATCAGGCCGATGAACACCAGCCGCAGCCGCCGGTACAGGAAAGTCCCGCCGTAGCGCAGGCAGAGGGCGTTGCAGGCCCAGCCCACCAGGAAGCTGAACCAGAGGATCTTCATCGAGGCGCTGTAGGCCATCAGGTAGCCCATCGGGTGCAGCGGCCACCAGGGCAGAAAATAGTAGCAGAGCACCAGCAGCAGCATGACCGCGGCGCCGATGGCGATGAAGGTCAGGATCGCCGGGTCCGGCAGCGACGGCGTCTCCAGCAGGCGGCGGCTGCCCTCGTAGACGCTCTGGGTGGTGCGGGTCGCCCAGTCCATGTCCAGTTCCTCGATGCCGTAGCGGTAGGCCAGAAACAGCATGGCGACAAACGAGGAGACAACCGCCGCCAGCAGCGCCACGGCCACCGCCAGGGCCATCCTGCCCCTGCCCTGCATCCGCTCGGTGGCCTTCCCGGCGTTCAGCAGCGACGGCAGCAGCGCCTCGCGGACATCGACGAAGAGCATCTTCTGCAGACTCATCCCCAGCACCAGGCCGATGCCGCCCAGCGGTTTCGAGCCCATCGTGCTGAGGATGCCGTCGGCGGGGGCGACGTTCATCGCCGTGTAGGGCACGCCACCCTGGCAGACCACCTTGGCGGCGATCAGCATCGCCGCGAAAAACGAGACATAGAGCAGCACCGAGGACCACAGGCCGATGCCCCAGGCCATCGACCACAGGCACAGCGCCGCCAGGCTGACGACGAGGCCGATCAGCGAGAAGCGGGCCGGGACCCAGCCCACCTCCTCGTGGGCGCCGGCCCTCCCCAGGCACTGGCGGATGACGTCACCCAGGTAGTCCCTGGCCAGCCAGATCATGAACAGGAAAAAGACCAGGCTGGCCCCCACCGCCTGTATCTCCTCCGGCCGGACGATACTCGGCCCGAAGAGGGTGCCAAGCGCCGTGTCGGGGATCTGCAGGCCGCTGGCCTGCAGGATGCCGGCAAGCAATCCGGCCAGCAGGAAGAACACCCAGAAGCTCAGTGAGACCTGGCGGGTGGCGATGAAGGCGAAGCCGATGAAGGCCGGGTAGAGGTAGATCTTCAGCTTCTGGAAACCAGAGAGCATGCCGTCCGCCGGGAAATAGGAGCCGACCAGGATCTCCGGCGAAAGCGCCGGAACCGAGGGGATGTGGGCGCTCAGTCCGCCGAGGCCGTGCATCAGCAGCGGCAGGCTGAGCCCGCAGAGCAGGTACGGGTCGCGCAGGAAGGCGAACAGCCGGTTCTCGTCGTAGGCCTCGGCCAGCAGTTTCGGGGTCTGCAGCAGCGGGAAGTTGATCCGCTCGTTGACCAGCCACTGCCCGGCGAAGAGGTTGGCGAGGCAGAACAGCGCGGCGTAGACCAGCAGGATGAAGACCGCCCACTGACCCAGCACCGGCAGCCAGAACGACCAGGGGATCTGCGCCATGGTCCCCAGCATATCGAGCTCGGCCTGGCCGGTGAGCCCGCCGTAGAGCTGCTCGAGGATGGCCGGGTCACGCGGGTAGAGGCGCTCGGGAAGCAGCGGCAGCAGGTTCTCCGCCCAGCCGTTGCCGGGGTCCGCGAACTGGGCGGGGGCGGTGATGTTGATAAAGAAGGTCCGCACCAGGCCGGTGAAACCGATGCCCGAGACCACCACCATCAGCGCCCAGGCCGTCAGCAGCTCCATGCCGGTCATCAGCGGTTTCCGCCTGCTGATCCGGGCGACCAGCGCCAGCAGCACCAGGGCCGCGAAATACACTACGAAGGCGGCCAGCGGGAAGTGGCCGCCGGCCAGCGGCGTGGTGCGCAGGTAGCTGTCGGCGTAGGGCGTGACGGCACAGAGCAGGACGCCGACGATCAGCCCGGTATACAGTGCGCGGCCGCGGATCGGGTGGTTCATGCCGACACCTCCTCATGGAAGGCGGGATCCATCCGCTGCCGCAGCAGCTGTTCATAGTGCCGCTTTTCGGCAGCATCGAGGGAGCGCCAGATCAGCAGCTGCTTGCGCAGGTCGTTGAGGAAGCTGCGACAGAGACGGAACCAGACGTTGTTTTCGCCGGTCTGGCGGATCAGCGTGATGTTCATCTCGAGAAAACCCGGCGAGTCGGCTGAGGGGCAGGAAACGATGTCCACCCGCTGGCGGATGCCGAAATCGAAGGGGGCGAGCCAGGCCAAAAAGGAGATGTTGAAGCAGTCCGGGTGACCGGTACCGACGTGTTGGATCGGGCAGGCGTATTCGACGTCCACCGCGTCGGTGGAAAACCGGCCATGCGACACGTCGGCGTGGGCCTGGTAATACTCGGCGAGGAAACCGCCGACGCAGTCCTGTTCGTGAACCCTGATCAGAAACGGCAGCTGCACGGTCAGCACCGAACCCTCCGGCCGGGGCAGGTTCCAGGCCCGGTTGACATCGGGGATGGCGATGCGCGAGGCGACCCGTGAGGGATAGATCACCGACAGCAGCACCACCGCCAGCACGATCACGATCGACGCCACCCCGGCCAGCGACGAGTAATTGACGGTCAGGCCTGCCCACAGCGGCGTGCCGGCGAGGAAATGGGCGGCGGTCTGGGCCGCCAGGTAGCCGGTCACCGCGCTGATGATGCCGAAGGCCAGCGCCTCGGCGATGAACAGCATCGCAACATGGGGAGGGGCCAGCCCCACCGAGGTGTAGACGGCGATCTCGCGGCGACGCTCGACGACGCTGCCGACCATGGTGTTGAGGACGATCAGGATGGCGATGATCGCCGGAATCAGGACGTTCCCCATGCCGGAATAGGCGAGGGCGTCGGTCGAGTAGTGCAGCCAGGTGCCCTCCCCGGTGCCGTGCAGCAGGATCAGCCGGTAGCGGTCGGCAAGATCGGCGGCCAGGCCGTGGGAGAGGTCCTCGCTGCCCGGCGCCACCGCCAGACTTTTCAGCCGGCCGCCTGCCGCCAGCAGCGTCGTGGCGGGGATGACCACCGTCAGGTCGGCGGGCAGATGCTGGTAGCGGCTGGCCATGGCTGAAATGTCCTGGCCCGATTCCGCTGCCTCGGCTTCGGCCTCGCTGAGCATCGAGGAGGTCTCGTTGGGATAGATCACCGGCGTCAGCGGCTCGCCGTCGAGATCCACCGCCTCACCGAAGGCCCGGCCGTCAAAGATGCCGCGGACGGTGAACGGTATTCCCCAGAGCATCACCCGGGTATCAGCGTCAAGTTCGGTTATGCCAAGCCGGTTGGCCAGAGCCTGCGGCAGCAGGATCTGGTCCTCGCTGCCGCCGTCGAGCCAGCGCCCGTCCACCAGCGTCCGCGCCAGTCCGGTCAGCTCGCCCTCCGCGGGGTCAAGCCCGACCAGACCGGCTGCGGCGACCTCGTTTTCACCAGCGCGCAGGGCGATGGCAGGCGGCCGGGTGCGGTCGGCGGCTTCCAGCCAGACCCGCCGGGCCAGGGAGGCGCCGGCTGGCAGCATGGCCGCCACCTCGTTATCGAGATCCGCCGGCAGCGTTTTCCACTCCACCGCCTTCAGCATGACCCCCTGCCAGGGCGAATGCGGTTTGTAGCGGACCATGCCCTGTTCCAGCGAGTTCTTCACCGCGGTGAAGTTGAGCAGGGTGTAGGTGAGGATGACGAGCGTCAGACAGGTCAGCGCAGTGCGGACCTTGCGGCGGCGGAGATTGGAAACGCCGATGGCGAAGGCGGCGATGAAGGCCTTCAGCGGGGCGATGCCCTCCACTCGGGTGACCCTCGCCTTGCGCTGCAGTTCGGCCATTTCCTGCTCGAAGCGGCCGATCAGGATCAGCGCCACCAGCAGCGACAGGCCGAGGATGAAAAAGGCCAGGATAACCACCATCGGGCTGTAGGTCAGCTTGAACGCCGGGTGTACCGTGTAGACCAGGGCGATGGTCACACTCAGCAGCCCGAGGAAGGAGGCGATTCGCCTGTGGATCGAGGTCTGGCCGAAGAGAATCCGCTCCAGGCAGTAGGCGAAGGGCACGAACAGGGCGATGAAGAACAGTACCCCGGCCAGTACGTCCTGCTGGGTGCGGCCGACATCGTTGTAGACCCTGGCGATCAGCGACAGGCTGTTGCGGGCGTGCTGTTCGGCGGCGCTGTGCAGGAGTTCGGCGCGGGCGGCAATGGCCAGGTCGAGCTGTTCCTTGGCC
>CAYYWK010000094.1:0-8302 GCA_964475345.1 uncultured Desulfobulbus sp. | reverse complement strand
TTCCGGGTCGAGGTCGGCGATCCGCTGCCGCAGCTTTTCGCGGATGACCTGCTCGCTCTCCCCGTCCTTGAGGCCGACGAAGGAGCGGATGACCTCCAGGACCGGCAGGTAGGGCATCGCTCCGCCGTAATGCAGGCAATGTCCTTCCAGCCATGCGGTTTCTCCGTCCGGCAGGCTCCGGCGAAATTCCAGCAGCAGCCTGGATTTGCCCACCCCGGCCTCGCCGACGATTCCCACCACCCGGCCTTCGCCGGAGTTGACTGCGGCAAAGGCCTCCCTGAGCGTCTCCATCTCCCGTCCTCGACCAACAAAGCGAGTCAGGCCGCGGGTCGTCGAGGCGCCGATCCGGGTCTGCACCTCCGCCGCCCGGAGCAGGCGGTAGACGGAAACCGGCTTTGTCCTGCCCTTGACCTGTAGCTGTTCCTCCGGTGCAAAGACGAAAAAATCGCGGGAGAGCCGGTAGGTTTGGCTCGAGGCAAGGATGCCTCCGGGCCCGGCACTTACCTCCATCCGGGATGCCAGGTTGGCCGTATCCCCCTGCGCCGTGTAGTCCATCCGCAGGTCGTCGCCGATCGCCGCCACCACCACCGGTCCCGAGTGCAGGCCGATGCGCATCGTGAAATCGATGCCGTGCCGCACCTGCAGCAGCCCGCGGTACGGGTCGAGGGCCTTGCGGATGGCCAGGGCCGCATGGCAGGCGCGCTGGGCATGGTCTTCATGGGCGATGGGCGCCCCGAAGAGGGCCATGACCCCATCGCCGGTGAACTGGTTGATCGAGCCCTCGTAGTGGTGGATGCTGTCAAGGAGGATGCGGAAGCAGCCGTCCATGATTTCATGGACCACCTCCGGGTCGAGATTGCTGAATATAGCTGTCGAATCGGCGACGTCGGCGAAGAGGACGGTGACGATTTTGCGTTCCCCCTCGATGGCGCTGCGGGTGGTGAGGATCCTTTCGGCCAGGTGTTTAGGAGTGTAGGAATGGGGCTGCTGGTAGTTTATGGCAGGGAGGGTCGGCGGTTGTCGCAGGTTCTGGCCGCAGCCGAGGCAGAATTTGCTGTCGGCGGGCACGGAGCTGCCGCACCGGCTGCAGACGAGATCGAGCTTTTGGCCGCATTCCTTGCAGAACCGGGAGCCGTGCGGCAGCTCCAGACGACAGTCCGGACAGATCATGGTTCCCCCCCCCGTGATATGAGCCAGAAGCGCGGGCAACGACGTCGGGCCGTGCCGGGCATGATTCATCCCATTATCGCGCGGCCGGCGCAATCACTCAAGGGAAAATGCAGAATGGCCCGAGATGAGTTTCCCATGGCTGCAGGAGCAAGCCGGGCGTCAGTGTGTCTTACCAATAGAAAAGGCCGCTCCTTTCGGAGCGGCCTTTTGATGTTTTCGGATGGTTCTTGCAATCAGCGGATGAACAGCATTTCCTGGTAGGATGGCAGCGGCCACAGATCGTCTGCGACGACTGTTTCCAGGGAATCTGCAAAGCCGCGGACGGCGCTCATCGCCGGCAGAACCTTGTCACACATGTGCTTGGCGTGGGACAGGGTGTCGCCGCTTTCATGGCCCAGCAGTTTTTCAAGCTTGTCTGTTTCAGCCTGCATCGCGCGCAGTTTGGCGGTGACATCCTCGAGGGTGACCATCTTGTAATCGTGACCGATGGCCTTGAGGTTATTGCAGGTTTCGGCCAGCTGACCCTGGTAGCGCATAGCCGCAGGGAAGATGATCGTCCGTGCCATGCGGATCATCAGGTTGGCCTCTGTGGTGACCGTCTTGACGTACTGCTCGAGATAAATCTCCTGGCGGGACTTGAGCTCGGCCTCGGAAAGGATGCCGTACTTGGTGAAGAGGTCGATCGATTCTTTGCTGGAGAGCATCGGCAGGGCCTCGGGAGTCGTCCTCAGGTTCGGCAGCCCACGTTTCTTGGCCTCTTTGTGCCATGCCTCGGAATAGCCGTCGCCGTTGAAGATGATGGCATCGTGCTCCTTCATGATTTTCTGCAGGAGTTTCTGCACGCCTTCGTTGAACTGGGTCTTGTTGACACGGCCAAGTTTCTCGAGCTCGGTGGCCACGTAGTCCAGGGATTCCGCCATCATGGCATTGAGGGCAACCTGGGCGCCGGCGATGGAATGCGACGAGCCGACCGCCCGGAATTCGAAACGGTTGCCGGTGAAGGCAAACGGGCTCGTGCGGTTCCTGTCGCCCGGGTCCATCGGCAATGGCGGCAATGTGTCGACGCCGATATTCATCACGCCCTTCTGCTTGGACCCCTTGACTTCACCCTTCTTGAGCTGCTCGAAGACGTCGGCCAACTGCTCGCCGACATAGGCGCTCATGATCGCTGGAGGTGCCTCGTTGGCGCCGAGCCGGTGGTCGTTGGATGCCGAGGCGACGGTGGCGCGCAGCAATGCTCCGTATTTGTGCAGGGCGCGGATGGCGGCAGCACAGAACACGAGAAACTGGGCGTTGGCGTGGGGGGTGTCACCCGGGTCGAAGAGGCTGCCCAGTTCGGCGTTGCCGATGGAATAGTTCAGGTGCTTGCCCGAGCCGTTGATGCCTGCGAACGGTTTTTCATGCAGCAGGCAGGTCATCCCGTAACGCTTGGCTACAGTACGCAGGGTGGTCATCACCAGCTGGTTGTGGTCGGCGGCGAGGTTGCCCTGCTCAAAGATCGGGGCGATCTCGAACTGGCTCGGAGCAACTTCGTTGTGGCGGGTCTTGACCGGTACTCCCAGTTTGAACAGCTCGCGCTCCACTTCCATCATGAAGGAAAGAACACGGCGGGGGATGACGCCGAAGTACTGGTCTTCGAATTCCTGGCCTTTGGCTGACGGGGCCCCGAACAGGGATCGGCCGGACAGCAGCAGGTCGGGGCGGGAGAAGACGAAGTTGCGGTCGATCAGGAAATATTCCTGTTCCGGACCGGCAAAGGCGGTGATCGGCAGCTTGCTGTTGACGCCGAACAATTTCAGGACCCGTTTGGCCTGTTTGTTCAAGGCCTGCAGGGAACGCAGCAGGGGGGTCTTTTTGTCCAGGGCCTCCCCGGTCCAGGAGACGAAGGCGGTGGGGATGCACAGGAAGGTGCCGTTGGGGGTCTCCAGGATGTAGGCCGGGCTGGTGACATCCCAGGCCGTGTAGCCGCGTGCCTCGAAGGTGGCCCGCAAGCCGCCGGAGGGGAAGGAGGAGGCGTCCGGTTCGCCCTGGATGAGCATCTTGCCGGAAAATTCGGCGATCGCCCCGCCCTCGCCGTCTGGCACCAGGAAGGCGTCATGTTTCTCTGCCGTCAGTCCGGTCAGGGGATAGAACACGTGGGTGAAATGGGTGGCGCCTTTCTCGATCGCCCAGTCCTTCATGGCATTGGCAGCCACGTCGGCGACGGTGGCATCGAGTTTTTCGCCGAAGGCGATGGTGTTTTTCAGGGACTTGTAGACATGTTTGGGCAGGCGTTCCTTCATGATCTTGTCATTGAAGACGTTGGAGCCAAAGATGTCGGTTGGCTTGGTCTCGCTGAAATTCAGAGGAGTTTGAGACGGTTTGTAGTTGATGATTGCCGATATGGCGTTCAGACGGGCCTGGATTCCACTCATAGTGCACTCTCCATAATGGGTTGAATTTTAGATTTTCTACAGATATGTATTGACCAAGCCAAAATATCTACAAAATTGTAAAACACGTGGCGAAATTTTTCAACAACGAAATTGCGGATAGCCATTTTGAGTGCTGTTTTTTCCTTCACCTCCTGTCGAAGCACCTGAGACTTTTCCTCTCCATCAGGGATAATCCAGAACGACGTCAGCAATCTCCCCAAAGTAACCCGGCATAAAAAGGACGGCATCACCGCGAATACTGCATTCACCGGACTGGCTCCGGTGCAGGCGGGAGCCGGAGATGCTGCGTCTTCAACCAGGCCGCCATCGTTCGGGATTGCCGGTTCTCAACTCATTCAAGCAAAAATCAGGCCAAAGAGGTTTTCCATGCCATTGCCGCTGCCTTTTCGTTGCCGCGCTCCCTTCAGACCAGCTTTTCACAGGGGTATTCCGGCGCTTTCCAGTGCGGTGCTGATCTGCTGAGGCTCCCCTTCAGCTGACGTCAGTCGTTTCAGGGAGATGAGAACGCAAGCCGGCGTCACTGAACCGTACACGTTCGTGCAGGCCCCGGCTAACGCAAGATTCAAGAATCACTGACATAATCGTAATAATGATGGGCCATGATGAGGCATCATTGATCACGATGAGAAGTCACGGTCGATGCGGCGCGATGCCGGCTCTATATCGCTGCAAGCGTCTCGTCGATGGAATCAGCTTTACCGGGGGGCAATATGGATGTGCTGGATTCGTTGCCGGTTTTTTGTCGTTCCAGGCAGTTGGGGATTCGGCTTTTTTTGCTGGTTGCCATAATTGTCGTAACAGGAACTCCGATTTCTTCCTCTTCGGCGCAACAGCATGATGATTCGGCGGGCAGATGGCCTGCATGCGATGGTCGTGCTGCCGTCCAGCCGATTACATTTGTCCATGTTGCGGATATCCATGCCGGCTATAACCCTGATATGTATGGATCCAGCCCTGTCAGCCGGATCCGCGGCTACAGTGAAATGGTCAGACGGGAGAACCCGTTCACGGTTTTTACCAACGCCGGGGATGATTACGAAAAAGGCTCGGTCGCAGAAGAAATATCATATGGCCGCTCCACCAGGGAGGTTGTTCAGGCCCTCGGTTTCGACGTGCGGACCATCGGCAATCATGATTTTGCATGGGGGATGCAGGAACTGCTGCGGTTCAGCAATGATTCCAGGGCGCTGGTGTTGTCAAGCAATGCCAGGATCACAGGCGGGGAGAGTGAGCTACGGAACGCCATGGCCCCAGGATGGATGGATTTCGGAATTTACAGGGTCGGCTGCGTCAGAATAGGATTTTTCGGCATGACGGCAAGCCCGTATGGTCACGATGGCCGGCAGCATGATGGCCCGGTTTTTTCAGAGAGCCCTGGACTGGAGATCGAATCTGATCATATCGCGATTGCCAGGCAGATTGTCGCCAGGCATCGGCAGGAGGTCGACATCCTGGTCATGGTCAGTCATCTCGGCATTTCTGCCGACATCAGAATCGCCGAGCAGACCCGAGGCATCGACCTGATTCTCGGTGGGCACAGTCACACCACCATGAATGGAGCCTTGCGGGTCAATTCCACTGACATCATACACACCGGTTCCCATGCCCGGCATATCGGCAGATACGATATGATCTATGACCTGAACAGCAAGTCGATTGCCTCCAGCTCGTGTCGGCTGGTGGCCAATCGCCCTGAGTCGATTTCCGGTGACCCGGCGTTCGACCAGGAATTGGCCAGCATCATCGCACCCTTCCAGAAGCAGTTGAAGAACCCTGTCGCGGCGCTCAAGAGCGATCAGCGGCGACCTGCTATGGCCCTTCTGGCGGCCCGGGCAGCAGTTCGCCAGTTGAAGGTCGATGCGGCCTTTGTCAGCGAGGGATCGGTGTGGAACGAATGGCAACGGGGCGGATTGACCCTGCAGGATATTTACAGCGCCTTCCTGGTGGAGCGCGAACCTGTCGGAACACCGGGGAGGACCAGTCTTTACCTGGTGAAAGTGAAGGGGGCTGATCTTCTCCATGCCAGGGCAATTCTGGCGGACAGCGCCTATTGCGGGCCTGCCGAAATCGATCCGGACAGGATGTATGAAGTCGCCCTGCAGAAACCCCAGGCACTTGGCCAGAAGGAGTTCTTCGCCTGGGACATTGCCGCTTCCACCCCCCGGCCGGCGGCGGAACTCTGGGAAATCGTCGCTGCCTACGCCGTTGTCCAGCGCGAACGCGATCTTGCCCTCGATGAACGCGATGAAGGCCAGTCGACAGGGAATTATCTTGCCTATCAGCCAGGGCATGGCAGAAAGGACTCCGTTCTGTGATGCGCAAGGCAAAAAAGGGCGTCGCCGGTTGAAAGTTGCAATGAATTCTGATACGGAAATTGCCGATCTCCTCTACTGAAAGGATTGTCCATGCCACGAGCGGCTGTACTGATTTCGTCTCCGTCCATGTCGCCCGATGCAGTGCGCGCAGACGTCGCGGCCTGGAGCCTGAGCCTGCTCCTCAGCGTATCGGTGCTTCTTTTCCCGGCCCTGTGGAATGGCTTTGCCGTCGTGTATTTCGATACCGGCGGCTACGTCGAGCGGGTGCTGAACATGAACCTGGGCTTTGGTCGGTCGTTTTTCTACGGGTTTTTTCTCTGGCTCGCCTCGCTGGGCTGGTGGTCCTTTTTCGGCCCGGTGCTGGTGCAGGCAGTGTTTACCGTGTGGGTGGTACACCTGCTGTTGCGCAGCCACGACCTTCCCTGCGGTCCCTTTGAGACTGGCCTGGTCTGCTCCGGACTCGGTGTTGCAACCGGAATCTCCTGGTATGTCAGCCAGCTGATGCCCGACCTGCTGGTTCCTCTGACGGTGATCGTCCTCTGGCTTTTTGCAAGCGACTGGAAGGGGTTGAACGGCATGGAGCGGGCCGGTCTGGCAACCATCGGCCTGCTTGGCCTGTTGTCGCATATGTCGTGCATGGTGCTGGGTATGGGTCTGGTCGCCGTTCTTGCGATGATCAGCTCTGGCAACAGGAAAAGGAGATGGTTTAAACAATTGACCGTGGCCCCGCCGGCGGTATTGGTGGCTGCCAGCCTGATTCTGATGCCGCTGCTGCATGGCCTCATCCTTGGCAAGATCGGGTATACTCCTGGTGGGCCGGCCTTTGTCTACGGGCGGCTGGTTCAGGACAAGATCGCCCAGCGCTGGCTTGCCGAGCATTGCCCGGTCCCGGGAATTGCGCTGTGCGGGCTGCAGGAGCGCCTGCCGGAAACCGGCGACGCCTTTCTCTGGAACAATCAGTCGCCTTTTTTCGATATCGGCGGATGGAGTGGGGCAGCTGACGGTGAACTGAGGTATCTCGTCAGGGAATCAGTCGCGAGTTATCCCCTGTCGACGGCCTGGACCTCTCTGGTTGCCGCTGCCGAACAGCTGGTCATGGTGCAGACCGGAGAAGGCCTGGATAAATACCACCACGCAGCCCGAGGGACATTCAACAACGGTCTTTCGCGGGAAACAGCCAGTCAGTTTAACACCGCCCGGCAGCAGCAGGGGGAATTTACACCGCTGCTGTTCGGTGTGTTGAGTCTGCTGCACGTGCCAATCGCCCTTGTCTCTACCTGTGGCCTGCTCGTGGTGATTGCCTGGGGTGTGATGGCAAGGCGTCGCGAGATTGCCGGTCTGGCGGTCTTCGTTTGTATCGCCATTGCCGGCAACGCGTTCATCTGCGGGGCGATGTCAGGCCCCCACCACCGCTACCAGAGCCGGGTCGTCTGGCTCGCCACACTGGTGGTCGTCATGGCGGTCATCTGCTGGAAGCAGGGTGCCGAGCAAAGCGCGGCCGAAAACGCAGCGGAAAACTGATTGCCATCAAGTTTCAGACAATGGCAGGCATGGACCAACGACACCCTGAGCTATCGCTGTCATTTCAAGGCGTTCAGGAGTGTCCGGGGCGCTCTCCTGATGCCCGTGCAGCCCGTCGCTCCTCCGGCTGAGACAGTGTGGCGATCAGAAACGGTAAAAGCCGCTGGGGTGGGCCGCGCTCAAACCGGCCATCGATTGGTCTTTCTACAGGACGCTGCGGTTACGGCTTGAGTTTGTCGAGGTTGTCGATTGCCTTCAGAGCGGCAGCCTTCAGCTTGTCCTGGTCCATGGCCATCAGTCCAAGTGAGAGAGATATATAGTAGTCACCTTTCAAAACGTGGATTCCCGGAGGGGCGACGAAATTGTCGTCCCCGACGCCCTCTATTTTCGCCGCATCCGGAAAAGCTGCCTTGATACCGTTGAAAATCTCTTTCGGGTCCCGCCGGTTGTTTTCAGCCATAAAGGCAGCCTGGGTAAGGCCGATCTGCAGGAAATCCTTGCCATTGTCGTAAACACACAGCTTCATGCCGACCACGGGCTGTTCGGTAACGGTGCAGTCACTGAAGCTGCCGCCTGTCAGTTCCATGGCGTCGGCACTGGTGATGAGCATCGCCGGTTCGACGGTTTCCGCCCTGGCTCCTTTACTGTCGCAGCCGCAGCAGAGTGCGAGCAGCAGCGCGGCACAGCTTGCCATCAAGAGAGAATGCTTCATGAGGGTCTCCTTTTCTTTGGGTCCGCGTATGCAGGGTAATTCGTGTCGAATCTTTGCAGTCATGGGTGCAGGAAGCACAGTGCCGGATGTCTTCGCTCTGTGACGAAGGGTGCCTGTCTCCTGGTCAGCGTGCGCCGGCCAAAACGGTC
>CAYYWK010000093.1:0-8315 GCA_964475345.1 uncultured Desulfobulbus sp. | reverse complement strand
CTCTTGCGGTCGGAGGCGATGGCGGCCTCCTGCTCGGCCCGTTTGGCCTCGAGCAACTTAGAACGCAAGATTTTCATGGCCCGCTCGCGGTTTTTGTGCTGGCTGCGTTCGTCCTGACACTCCACCACCACGCCGGAGGGGATATGGGTGATGCGGATGGCGCTCTCGGTCTTGTTGACATGCTGGCCGCCGGCGCCGCTGGCCCGGAAGGTGTCGATGCGGATATCCTTCTCCTCGAGGTCGACGTCGATGCTGTCGTCGAGTTCCGGCATCACCATCACCGAGGCAAACGAGGTGTGGCGGCGGCCGCTGGCATCAAACGGCGAAATCCGCACCAGCCGGTGGATGCCGAGTTCGGAGCGCATGTAGCCGTAGGCGTAGCGGCCCTGGATGAGAATGGTGACGCTCTTGGTTCCCGCCTCGTCACCCGGCAGGATGTCGAGGATATCGGTGCGGAACTCCTTGGTCTCGGCCCAGCGCAGGTACATCCGCATCAGGATGCCGACCCAGTCCTGGGCCTCGGTGCCGCCGGCGCCGGCATGGATGGTGACGATGGCGTTGCAGTTGTCGTGCTCGCCGCTGAACATGCACTCCACCTCGGAGACGGCGATGTGGTCGGCCAGGTCGTTGAGCCGGTGGGCGACCTCGTGGAAGGTGTCGCCGTCGTTTTCCTCCACGCCCATGTCGAGCAGCAGGTCCAGCTCCTCCAGTTCCCCCCACTTGCCTTCCCATCCCTTGATCACATCCTGGAGCTGGCCGTGCTCCTTCTGGACCTTCTGGGCCATTTCGGCGTCGTTCCAGAAGTTGGGGGCCAGGGTCCGCTGTTCCAGCCGCTCCAGTTCGTCCTTCTTGTGAGCCAGGTCAAAGATGCTCCTTCAGGGCCAGCAGGCGGTCCTTCAATTCGCTTATTCTCTGTTTGGATACGGCTGCACCGGTATCAAGGGTCATGATTGCATCCTCTGCTGTAATGTTGATCAGATCCGCCAGGCGGCCACGAACAGGCCCGGCGGGTATTCATTCCATCCGTCGTTGCGCCTGGCGGCGCCTATTCCTTGCGGCAGCCGCTGACACGGCGATAGCCGCCACCACTCCGCAGAGCGGGGCGAAAAAACGCCCCCCGCGCACCCAGGGTGTCTCCCCGGATAGAAGCGCCACCTCCCCCGCCGCCGCCCAGGGTTCGAACAGTCCCGACTGCAGGACGACCCGGCCCAGTGGATCGATGATGCCGGAAATTCCGGTATTGGCCGCCCGCACCGTGCTGCGCCTGGTTTCCACCGAACGCAGCACCGTCATCGCCAGGCTGTGATAGGGGGCACTCGATTTACCATACCAGGCGTCATTGGTCAAATTGACAAGCACGTTGGCGCCTCTCTCCACCCATTGCACGGCAATGTCGGGGAAGATGCTCTCAAAGCAGATCAGCACCCCGATCTTCGCCTGCCGCCAGACCATCGGCCTGTCGATCAGGCCGGGCGAGAAGTCGCCGACGGCTTCCACCAGCGGCGCCAGAAACGGGAAAAGCGGCTTCAGCGGGACGTATTCGCCAAAAGGGACCAGATGGCTCTTCGAATAGCGGTCGAGAAACTGGCCGGTGGGGGCTATCAGCAGGGCGCTGTTGAAAAAATCGAAGTCCTTTTTGTCGGCGTCGACAACTTCGAACCACGGGGCACCGGTCAGAAGGGCCATGTCGAAGCGGGTATTCAGCTGCTGCAGGTCCTCGACGAACATGCTGGTGGAGGGGTAGAACGGCAGCGCCGTCTCCGGCCAGACCACCAGCACCGGCCGGCTGCCGCCATCACCGCCGGCAAAGAGCGAGGCGGTCCGGTCGATATAGGTGGCGACGGTCCTCTCCTGGTTGTCGGGCGACCATTTCTGGTCCTGGCTGATATTACCCTGCACGACTCCGATCGTCATCTTCTCCGCCCCGCCCATCAGCCCTGCCACCTGCTGCCAGCGCACCGCCGAATAGCCTGCGGCGAGGACCAGCAGCAGCGCCACCGGGCCAGCCAGGGCCACCCGCCGGCCGCGGCCGCGACCGGCATCGCTCAACAGAACCAGCAGGGTGTTGACGAGGACCAGCAAATAGGTCAGGCCGTGATGACCGAACAGATCGGCAGCCTGGATCAGCTCAGGCTGTCCCGCCAGGGCATAGCCGGGGTCCATCCATGGGAAGCCGCTGAACAGCCAGCCGCGCAGCCAGTCGAGGCCGACCCAGAGGGCCGGCAGCAGCCAGAGGGCCGCAGTTGCCGGCAGGGTCAGCAGGACCATCCGGGCGCCGGCGGCAAAGGCGCCGACGTAGAGGGCCATGTAGAGGGCCAGCAGCACCAGTGCCGGCGCGGCAAGATACCAGGGCAGGCCGCCGTAGTGGCCAAGAACGATGACGATCCAGTAGAGCAGCAGCAGGAAATGGACCAGACCGGTGGCAAGTCCCAGCAGGAAGGCCCGGCGGGCGCTGACCGCCCGGACGGCGTCAATCAGAGGCACCAGGGCCACGGCCAGCAGCGGCCAGAGCCCCGGACCGCCGGGGAAGGCCAGGGCCAGCAGCAGACCGGACAAACCGGCCTGCACCAGCGGGCGGCGCAGCACAGCCGTCATCAGAGGGTCTCCGCAACCGGCTGACGACTGATTTCGATCATCTTGATATGCCGTTTGGCGGCGCTTTTCACCACCAGCTTCAGACCGTTGACCTCGACCGTATCCCCGACCTGACCGAGCCGGCCGAGGATGTGGATGACCAGCCCGCCGATCGACACATAGGGGCCCTCCGGCAATTCGACGCCGAAATGCTCCTCCACCTTTTCGAGATCGACCCGGGCATGGACCAGGATCGAGTTATGACTGGTGATTTCGAGGTTGTCCTGGTCGTCGTCGTACTCGTCATCGATCTCGCCGACGATCTCCTCGACGATGTCTTCCATCGTGATCAGGCCGCGGACCGCCCCGAACTCGTCGGTTACCATCGCCATATGGGCCTTGTTCTTCTGGAACTCCCGGAACAGCTCGCCGATCCGCTTGTTCTCCGGGACGAAATGCACCGGGCGGAGAAAGCTTGCCAGGGTCATCGGTCCGGCCTGGGGCCGGGCACAGATCCTCAGCAGATCCTTGGCGTGAATGATACCGATCACCCGGTCGGCATTGCCCCGGTAGACGGGGATGCGGGTGAATCCGTTTTCTATGACCAGGTCCACCAGTTCGGAGAGCGAGGCGGCTTCGTCGAAATCGACAATCTCAGCAGCCGGAGTCATGATCTCGGCGGCCATCGTTTCACGAAAATCGAAGATGGAATTGATCATCTTCTCTTCCATGCTGGAGATCAGCCCCTGCTCCTCCCCCTCCTCCAGCAGGTCCTGGATCTCCTGCTCGAGGTCGGCGGTGGTCTCGGGTCGACCGAAGGAGAGCAGCGCCTGCAGGCGCTTGAGGATTCCTTTGCGCTCAGTCGCCTCCTGGTGTTCAGGTATGTTTTCGGTATCCATGTGATGTGTTTCGGACAGCTGCTGGCGGTACTGAGGAGACGCCCCCGGTGGCGCCGCAGACCTGGAGAGACTTCTTTCGCTTCATTGAATCACCAGACATTTATCATCGATCCCGGAAAAAGCAATACGTGTCCGCCTTCTGCGCCGCATTTTTCCCTTGCGCAGAATTCCGCATCCTCCACCCACCGCCCGCCGGAAACCCTTTCCAGAAAAGGCCCTGCGGTCGCCCTGCATCTTTTTTCTTTTCTAATTCCGACGGCACGACTATAGTAGGCTCGAATCATTGACTGCCCGGTTCGGGCTCAATCCCTTCTCAGCAGCGACCTGGGCGACAGCGTCGCCTTTTTTATTCTTTGACTATGAGGAACAGTTTGGAAGGAAAGGTTCTCATCGCCAACCGGGGAGAAATTGCCATCCGGATCATGAACGCCTGTAAGGATCTCGGCCTCGGCTACGTCGTCGTTTACACTGAAGCCGACCGGGACTCCGAGCATGTCCAGCGAAACATCACCAGCGGCCCCGACCAGAACGCCTGGCGCATTACCAGCTACACCGAACCCAACGACATCCTGGCGGTGGCCGACCATACCGGCTGCACCGCCATCCATCCCGGCTACGGCTTCTTTTCCGAGGACTACCGCTTCGCCCGCCGGGCCTCGAACCGCAATCGCCCGCTGACCTTCATCGGCCCGGGATGGGAAGTCATCAAGAGCCTCGGCGACAAGATCAACACCAAGCGGACGGCGAACCAGCTCGGCATTCCCACCATCCCCGGCACCGACACCCCGATCTACAACGAGATGGAGGCCGAGGAAATCGCCCAGCAGCTGCTCGAACGCCAGGAGGCCGATGGCATCGACAACCCGTCGATTCTGGTCAAGGCGGCAGCCGGCGGCGGCGGCATGGGCATCGAGGAAGTGACTGAGATCGAGCACTTCCGCCGCATCTACCGGCAGCTGCAGAACTACGCCAAGCGGCAGTTCGGCGACGGCGGGGTCCTGATCGAGCAGTGCCTGCGGGATTACAACCACCTGGAAGTCCAGCTGGTCTGCTCCAAGCACGGCGAGCGCATCCATTTCGGCACCCGCAACTGCACCATCCAGTCCACCGGTCGGCAGAAACGGGTGGAGGCTGCCCCGGGTTTCGACAGCTCCTGCTATTCCTATGATTTCGATGCGCAGCAGGTCCTCCACCAGATTGTCGACTACTCGCTGAAACTGGCCGCTCATGTCAACTACGACAATGTCGGCACCTGGGAATGGATCGTCACCCGCAGCGGCCAGCCCTACCTGCTCGAGGTCAACACCAGGATTCAGGTCGAAAACGACATCTCGGCCCGCATCAGCTACCTCGACAACCGGCACCCGAACCTCCTGCGCGAACAGATCCGCCTCGGCCTGGGCGAGAAGATCGGCTACAGCCAGAGCAACATCGATTTCCGCGGCGCGGCCATCGAGCTGCGCATCGTCGCCGAGGACACCAAGCGCGGCTTCGCCCCGTGGATCGGCACCATCACCGATTTCACCTTCCCGGAGCACCCGTGGTCGGCGGTCTACACCCATGTCCCCTTCGACCGCCCCTACGTCATCCCCAGCGATTTTGACCCCAACCTCGCCCTCGCCCTGGTCTGGGGCGACTCCATGGACGAGGCCAAGGCCAGGGCTGCCCGGTTCATCGACGAGGTGGTCATCCGCGGCAAAGACTCCAGCGACAACCCCATCATCACCAATCTCGCGTATCTCAAAAACAATCTTGATCGTCTGCTTGCCTTCTAGCCCCCGAACCCGCTCCGGACGACACGCACCCCTATGAACGAACAGTTAAAACAGCTGCACAAGATCGATGAACGGATCAACTACCTCCTGCAGGTCAAGGATTATACGGCCTGGGGCAATCTCGACGGCTTCAAAGCCACCTGCGAGCGCCTGAAGCAGACCGTCTACGACCACAGCGTCGAAACGCTCACCGGCGAGATCCGCAAGCTCGACGAATCTATCACTTTTCTCGAGGAACGGGCCGAAGAGCAGCTGACGCCGATGGAGCGGGTGCGGATCGTCCGCAGCGCGCAGCGCTTCAGTCTCAAGGATATCCTCGAGAACGTCTACGAGGACTACACCGAGCTCGGCGGCGAGGGCGACGCCAACATCGACCCGGCGATGATCTGTGCCAAGGCCACCATCGTCCGGCGGATCAGGAACAAGCCCTATACGGCGACGGTGATGGTCATCGGCCAGGAGACCGGCCACGGCGAGGAGTTCCGCAACGGCGGCTCCTGCAAGCCCGAAGGCAATGCCAAGGCCAAACGGTACATGAAGGTCGCCGAAACCGAGGGCATCCCGATCCATTTTTATATCTTCACCCCCGGCTCCTACCCGGTGGAGGAATACCCCGGCGCTGCCCAGCAGATCGCCCGCAACATTTACGCAATGACCAAACTGCGGGTGCCGATGATCTCGATGATATCGGAAGGCGGCTCCGGCGGGGCCGAGGCCATCGGGCTCTCCGACTACCGGCTGATGGTCACCCACGGCTACTATTCGGTGATCTCCCCAGAAGGGGCGGCGGCCATCGAGGGCAAGATCCGCGAAGGAGCCAAGGTGCCCAAGGAACTGATCGAGGTCTGCGCCGACCGTCTGCGCCTGACCGCCTTCGACAACCTCAAGAACGGCACCATCGACCGGATTATCCACGAACCGCCCCTCGGCGCCCGCCGCGACGACTTTGCTTTTTTCGCAACCCTGCGCTCGGAGATGATCCGCGCCACCGACAAGGTGGTGCTGTCCACCAAAAGCTTCCGGGCGTTCCGGACCTGGGAGATCGGCCGTAAGAAAAGTGCCGCCGAAGAGCAGGACCTGCAGGTCGAGGTCCTCTGGGATCTCAATCGCGACGAAATTCGCCGTCTGCTGGCCCAGCGCTCGAAAAAATACCTGGCTTTGGCCCTGCACGGCTTCTCCGGCGCACCGACCCCGGCCGCCAGTCTGGCGCACCACGCCTGGGCCGGTGCCGAGAAAGTCTACTACACCCTGCGCTACGACATCCTCAAGAACCACAAGCGCCAGGTGCACAAGGTAATCAAGGACGTCTCCGGCGAGGGATCAGTGATGCTCAGGCGGATCACTGCACCGCTGAATGCCGTCCTCAGCTTCTGGTCCGACAAAAAAAGCAAAAAACCGGCGCCTCGTCTGGCCGCCCCGTCCGCCGGCAGCGTCGGTGAAAATGGCAGGATCGTCGACCCGCTGGAACTCACCGATACCTACACCAGCCCTCTCGCCAACGAGGATCGCACTGTCTCCTGCCCCAATGCCGCTAAGTACGGCTGCAAGGATCTGTGGATTCCCGATCTCTACGGCGAGTTCGCCGGCGTCTGCGAGACCTGCGGCCACCATTTCCCGCTTGAGCACCAGTGGTACCTGAAAAACATCTTCGACCCCGGCTCGATCAGATTCTTCAACGGCGAGATCACCTCTGGCAACCCGCTCGGCTACACCGGCTTCTCGGAGCGGCTCGAAGTGTCAAAAAAGAAGACCGGCAAGCGCTCCGGCAACATGACTTTCCACGCCCGGATCAACGGCATCGAGATCATTGTCTCTATGCTCTACTCCGATTTCCGCAACGGCACCGTCGGTTCGGCGGAGGGTGAAAAATTCGTGCAGGCCTGCATGCTGGCCAAGCGAAAAAAACGGCCGTTTCTCGCCTACATCCACACCACCGGCGGAATCCGCATTCAGGAGGGCACCCTCGGTGTGGTCCAGATGCCGAAGTGCACGATGGCGGTCAGGGAGTACATCGATGCCGGCGGCCTCTACATCGTCGTCTACGACAACAACTCCTATGCCGGCCCGGTGGCCTCCTTCCTCGGTTGCTCGCCCTACCAGTTCGCCATCCGTTCCAGCAGGGTCGGCTTCGCCGGACCGCGGGTCATCCGCGAAACCACCGGCGTCGACATCCCGCCGGATTACCACTCGGCCCGCAACGCCCTGAAACGCGGGCATATCCAAGGCATCTGGGACCGGCGCGAATTCCGCCGCAACCTCCACAAGGCCCTCTTGACGATGGGCAGCCCGAGCCTCTATTACCGGTAACAGGCAAGCACGGGGACAGAAATCGGCAGGCACAGCTTTTTCAAACTGCCGCCGGGATTCGGCCTTGACGTGCCCCCCGGCCTGTGATACATACATGGCACCAATTGCAGAGGTTCGGGCCGTTAGCTCAATTGGTAGAGCATCTGACTCTTAATCAGCAGGTCCCCGGTTCGACTCCGGGACGGCCCACCAAACAAATCAAGCACTTATCTCGTTTCGAGGTAAGTGCTTTTTTGGTTTCAAGGGTGTTTTGGTCAACCCCTGGTCAACCTTTTTTCCGAATGCCGTTTTTTTTTGCTTCCATCGTCCGACCGTACGCATTCATTCTTTCCACTCCCTATAAGTATCGAAGGTCATGGCTGCCGGTGGTTGTCGTTGTTGCTCGCCAGCGAGAACAAAGAAAAAGGCCAGCCCCAGCAAAGGGACCGGCCTTCCATTCAATGGTATAGCGAGAGAGCAATCAGGCAGGGTAGATGCCGGTCGGCTCCGGATCGTACAATTCCGTGGCGCACAGGTCACAGCGAGTGATCCTTTCGCCATCCATCTCGAAGACCATCACTGAATCGGTATCCCGGTCCTCGCCCTGCTTCAGCACAACACATGGTTTCCCATGCTTATAACCACAGCGTGCCGTGGTCAACTCGGCCCTGACTTTCTTGCCGGATGTTTTGATGGTTTCCATTTTGCCGGTGAGATAATCAGCAATGGCCTCCCTGCCCTCCAGAGGGGTGAACACCCATTGAGACTCATACACAGCATC
>CAYYWK010000092.1:0-8325 GCA_964475345.1 uncultured Desulfobulbus sp. | reverse complement strand
GTTTCGTCGATCGCACCTTCAACGATATCCCTGACCGGGCCCTGGCGATCTGGCGGTACCTCGCGCAGCATGGCGGGGATACCCTGTTTCATTTCGAGATAGCCCCGGACCGTTTTAGCGGGGAGATGTACGACTGCCTCGCACGGGTACCGCAGGGGATGTTCCAGTTCGAGATCGGCATCCAGTCGACCAACGGGGAGACGCTGGCGGCCATCGACAGGCGCATCGACCCGCGCCAGGCCCACGCGCTGGTCAACCGGCTGGCCGCAGTCGGAAACATTCACCTCCACCTCGACCTGATCCTCGGCCTGCCGCACGAGACCCGCGACTCCTTCCTGCAATCCTTTGCCGAGGTCTTCGCCATGGGTGCCCACTATATCCAGATGGGTCTGCTCAAGCTGCTGCCGGGCACGCCGATCCGTCTTCAGGCCGAGGCCTGCGGATACCTCTGCTGCTCAGGACCGCCCTACAGCGTTCTCGCCAGCAACTGGCTGTCACGCACAGAGCTGGCTGATCTCTACTGGTTCTGCGAGTGCGTCGAGAAATTCCACAACAACCGCTACTTCGTCTCCCTGTGGCAGTACCTGCGCCGGTGCGGCGAGGACGCCGGCCGCTTTTTCCTGGGTCTTGTGGCCCTGTGCCGGGAGCAGGGCTTCTTTCAGCTGGCGGCAACCCAGGAGCTGTTATGCAGCCTGCTCAGCCGGTATTGCGCGGGGCGGAGCGACGAGGGGCTGATCCGCGATCTGCTGCGCCATGACTGGCTGCGCTGCGGCCATCGCCTGCTGCCGCCGTGCCTGGCGCTTGAACTCGAACGGGAGCCGTGCGAGGCAACCAGGAACCGGCTCTACCGGACAATGCCGGAGGAATGGGCCGGCGTCTATACGCGGGGCGGCAGGAACCATTTTTTCCGGAAGGCGGTCTGCCTGCGTCTTTCCGCAGAAGCCGCCGGGATGCTCGGCTGCGTGGGGGCAGGAGACGGTGCAGATCTCTGTTTCGCCGCCGAACGCGACGAGGGGCTGTTCCGCTTCAACCGGGTCCTGGTTTGCTGAGGATATTATCAACCGCCCGGAAAAATATTTGACGTGCCCGGCAACCGGCGTATACTGCTATACCCTGTAGGTCTGCAACCTCCCGGAATCCCCGGTACTGAAGAATGAGTCAAAGGAGAGCCCCATGCCTGTTTACAAGATCCGCAAGATCAACGCCATCGCCAAGGAAGGCCTGAAACTGTTCGACGAAAAGTTCTCTGTCTCACCCGAAGAGACAGACCCTGAAGGCATACTGGTCCGCAGCTCGCCGGTCAACGTCGACGACTATCCGTCACTGCTGGCGGTGGCCAGGGCCGGGGCCGGCGTCAACAACATCAACGTTGAGCGGGCCACCGAAAAGGGGATCTGCGTCTTCAACACTCCGGGCGCCAACGCCAACGCCGTCGTCGACCTGGTCTTCCCGATGATCGGGGTCTGGCGCCGCAACATTTATGCCGGCATTCAGTTCTGCCGGTCGCTCGCGGAGATAGAACCTGACAAGGTCAGCGCCGAAGTCGAAAAACGCAAATCGGCCTTCCGCGGTGACGAGATCGCCGGCAAGACCCTGGGAGTCATCGGCCTCGGCCAGATCGGGGTGCGGCTGGCCAATGGCGGTGCCCACCGCTACATGCAGGTCAGGGGGTTCGATCCATCGCCGGGCATGGCCAACATCCACCAGCTGCTGCCGGAGGTGACGCTCTGCCGCTCGGTCCGGGACACCGTCGGTTCGGCCGATATAGTCAGCCTGCATCTGCCCCTCAACGACGGCACCAGGGGAATGGTCAACCGCGAGTTCATCGCCAAGATGAAAAAAGGGGCGATCCTCGTCAATTACTCCCGCGGCCCGATCGTCGACGAGGAATCGGTCATCGAGGCCCTCGACGGCGGGTACCTCGAGGCCTATATCTGCGACTTCCCGACCGCCCGCAATGTCGGTCACCCGAAGGTCCTGACCACCCCGCATCTCGGCGCCTCCACCTCCCAGTCCGAGGAGAACTGCGCCTGCATGGCGGTTCGGGAGATTTCCAGCTATCTGGAGTACGGCAATGTCGTCCACAGCGTCAATTTTCCCAACATCGAATCGACACCGTCCGACAAGGTCCATACCCGGATCATCGTCATCAACCGTGACGTTCCCGGGATGATCGCCTTCGCCTCGAACATCTTCGGCAACAATGGGATCAACATCGCCAGTTATTTGAACCAGTCGAACGGCAGGATCGGCTACAACATCATCGATGTCGAGACGGCAGTGCCGAAGAAGGTCCTCAAGGAAATCCAGAAAAATCCCGATGTCATCAGGACCAGGACGATCGTCTTTGGATAAGCCGGGTGTGTCGCTCCCCGCGGAATTCTGCCCATGCCCCGTCGCCCGGTAAAAAAAATGCGACAGGTATCACACTGTAATTTGGGAAGAATAACCGCGAGGTAGATTTTTTTTGCTGGACGGGCAGGGGTGGCGTACAAATTATTGAATGACCCTGCATGATCTGCTGGCCCGGCACCACCCCTGTTGGAAATATTTTATTGTTATCCCGAGTTGATAGTCGATATAACGGACATTTCGGCAAACTGGCATGCGTGTTGCTATAAAAAGAGTAATCTCTTCTCTCCTTTCTCCTGGAAAAGCCGGCTCCGCGTCAGTGGGGCCGGCTTTTTCAGTTTGTATCTGATTTGCCCTGCGGCAATGGACTCTCCGTCTCCCGACAAGCTCCCGGTCTTCCTGGCGCGACAGGAAGACTATGACCGTGACGCCATCACCGCCCTGGTGGAGAACATGGCCGGCCCGCTGGGGTTCGCGTCGCCCTGGCACGGCAGGACCGTTCTGCTCAAGCCCAACCTGATCAGCGCCTCGGCTTCTGCGCTGGCCTGCACCGAGGCAGCGTTCGTCGCCGGAGTTGCCGCCTGGTTTGTCGACAACGGGGCCAGGGTGCGGATCGGAGATTCACCGGCCTTCGGCTCTGCCGCACGGGCCTTGCGGCAACACGGCATAGAGCGGGCTCTGGCGGGTATGGCCGTCGAGAAGGTGGAGTTTGCGACCCCGGTTGAGAGGCGGCTTTCCTGCGGCGTCACGGTGCAGGTCGCCGCAGAGGGTCTTGAGTGTGATCTGCTGGTCAACCTGCCGAAAGTCAAGGCCCATAGCCAGATGTACGTGACACTGGCGGTCAAGAACATCTTCGGCGTCGTTGTAGGGATGCGCAAGGCGATGCTGCACATGGGGGAAGGGGGTTCGGGAGGGCGGTTTACCGCCGTCATCCTCGATCTGCTCGAGTTCCTGCCGCGCCACCTGGCGATCGCCGACGGTATCGTCGCCATGCACCGCCAAGGGCCGATCGGCGGCGAACCGCTGCAGCTGGGCTGCGTTGCCGGTGCGGCCAGCTGTGTTGCCCTGGATACCGCACTGCTCTCGCTCCTCGAACTCGATCCCGCCGCCAGCCCACTCTGGCGGGAGGCCTCCCGGCGGAGTATCCCCGGCAGTCGCGACGCCGATCTTGCCTATCCGTCCCTTACGCCGCAGGCCTTTGCCGGCTCGGGATTTGTCGCTCCGGCGGAACTGATGGGGATCCGTTTCAATCCCTTCCGGTTTCTGCGGGGCATGCTGCGCCGTTTTATCCTTGCCTTGGAACGGCAAGTATGATGCAATGCCGGTTCAAGGTGGCGGGGAAACAACTCTGATTTCAACAATCGACTGACGGGGAAGGGACATGTTTGAACTTAATGACAAGGTGGCGCTCATTACCGGCGGATCGAGGGGGATAGGAAGGGCGATTGCCATCCGGCTGGCGGAGAGCGGGGCGGATGTGGTGGTCAATTACGTCCGGCACCGCAAGGATGCGGAGGAGACTGCGGCCGCTGTGGCCACGACCGGACGGCGCTGCCTGCTGGTCAAGGCCAATGTTGCCTGCGAGGCGGATGTCCGGGAAATGTTCGAGCAGCTGGTCGCGACCT
This sequence comes from uncultured Desulfobulbus sp., assembly GCA_964475345.1. Lineage (GTDB taxonomy): Bacteria > Desulfobacterota > Desulfobulbia > Desulfobulbales > Desulfocapsaceae > Desulfoprunum. Next base: position 4,348 of record CAYYWK010000092.1, on the reverse strand, counting down.
TCGGTCGCCGTCTCGACATCCTGGTCAGCAATGCCGCCTCGGGTGTGCTCAAGCCTGCCCTGGAACTGACCGAGCGCCACTGGAACTGGGCGATGGAGATCAACGCCCGCGCCCTGCTGACCCTGGTCCAGCAGGGGGTGCCGCTGATGTCGGCGGGCAGCAGGGTGATTGCCGTTTCCAGCCTCGGGGCGATCAGGGCCATAGAGAACTATACCACCGTCGGGGCATCGAAGGCGGCGCTGGAGTCGCTGGTCCGGCACCTGGCTGTCGAACTCGGCCGGATGGGGATCAACATCAACACCATCAGCGCCGGGGCGGTGGATACCGACGCCCTCAAGCATTTCCCCAACCGCGAACAGATTCTGGCCGCGGCCAGGGAACGGACGCCGCTGGGAAGGCTGACCACCCCGGACGATGTGGCCGACGTCGCGCTCTTTCTCTGCAGCCGTCTGGCATCAATGATCCAGGGGCAGGTGATCACCGTCGACGGCGGATACGCCATCCGGGGCTGACGATCGCGGCGGGGGCAGCTGAGAAAGGCGCGGAGGCGGCACGGCGTTGCCCGGCGTCTACTCCCCGCCTTTCACGCTTCACGTTCAACCGTGGATTGCCAGGTAGTCCCGGAGCAGCTGCTCGTCAGTGGGGGTCAGGAACATGAAGGTGACGCCCATCTCGGCCATGCCGCCCCTTGCCGAGCGGTGCACGACCCAGCCCATCACCCTGACCGGTTTCAACTTCTCGATCGGCGAGAAGGTCAGGAACACCTCCTGCTCGTCGAGGGTTTCGGCCTCTTTCTCCGGTATCCGGCAGCACATGCCGTCGACCCCAAAGTTGGTCGCCATGGCGTTCCAGGTGGCGGACACCCCTTCGACCTTCACCGGGAATGATACCGCGACCCTCTTCGATACCCGTTTGTCCTGCGCCACGTGCAGTCCTCCTGTCGCTTGATGGAGAAGAATTCCCGGCGGCTGCCAGAAAAGAACCCTGCCATCCTAGCAGAACGGCGGCTGTTTTCAAAGGATCACTGTGCCTGCATTGGATATTTGTCCTCATCTCGCGGCGGTTGAGAATATCTGCGAAGTGCGCTATGGATGAGTGGGTGGCGATCCTCGGAAACGATGACTATGGAGGGAAATGGTGATGCGCCGATGGATGCGTTGGCTGGCGGCGGGGGTTCTGATCGGGGCGCTCGTGGCCTTTGTCTGGTTCAGGATGCGGCCGCAGCCGCTGGAGGTCGTCGTCAAACCGGTGCTTCGGGGCAAGGTCGAGCAGACCGTCGCCAACACTCGCGCCGGCACCGTCGAGGCCTGCCGCCGGGCCAAGCTGTCGCCCAGTATCGGCGGTCAGATCGGCAGACTGCCGATCCGTGAGGGGGATCATGTCAAGGCAGGTGATCTGCTGCTCGAGATCTGGAACGACGATCTTGCCGCGCAGCTGAACCTGGCCGAGCGGGAGGAAAAGGCGGCGCAGGCCCAGGCCGAGGCGGCCTGTCTCTCCGCCGCCGAGGCTCTGCGCCTGGCGCAGCGGACCGAGCAGCTCAGGCAGCGGCAGGTGGGAACGGCCGAGGAAGCCGACCGGACCGCCACCGAGGCCGGGGCGCTCAGCGCCCAGTGCGACGCCGCCCGGGCCTCGGTGCTGGCGAGTGCCGCCCGGATCGATGCCGCCCGGGCCAGCCTGTCGCGGACACGCCTGATCGCACCCGTCGCCGGCGTGGTGGCGAAGATCGAAGGCGAACTCAACGAGTACGTCACCCCGTCGCCGGTTGGCGTCCAGACGCCACCGGCCGTCGACCTGATCGAGGATGACTGTTTCTATGTTTCGGCACCGATCGACGAGGTCGATGCGGCTGCGGTGCGGGTGGGGATGACCGCCAGGATCACCCTCGACGCCTTCAAGGGTCGACAGTTTGCCGGGAAGGTCCGCCGAATCGCGCCTTTCGTGCTCGATGTCGAGAAACAGGCCCGGACCGTCGATATCGAGGCGGCCTTTGCAGACAGCGGGGATTTCCGGGACCTGCTGGCCGGCTACAGCGCCGATGTCGAGATCATCCTGGCCGGCAAGTCTGACGGCCTCTATATTCCCACCGAGGCCCTCATCGATGGCCGGCAGGTCTATGTCTACTCACCGGAAACGCAGACGCTGCAACTGGTCTCTGTGGAGACCGGCCTGGCCAACTGGGCGGTGACTGAAATCACCGGCGGCCTCGCCGAGGGACAGCAGGTCGTCGTCAACGTCGACAAGCCCGGCCTCGCCGACGGGGTGGCCGCAACTGTCGGCGGGGAGCAGCTGTGATCTCCCTGAACGGGATCTGCCGCGAATTCGCCGTCGGCGATGAGCGGGTGGCCGCACTGCGCAATATCGACCTTGAGATCGGCCCTGGCGCCTATGTGGCGGTAATGGGTCCCTCCGGATCGGGGAAATCCACCCTGCTGAACATGATCGGCCTGCTCGACCGCCCGGACAGCGGCACCTATCTCCTCGACGGCGAGGACATGACCTCCCTCAGCGATGGCCAGCAGGCTGCTCTGCGGCGGCACAAGATCGGCTTCGTCTTCCAGTTTTTCCACCTCGTTCCGAGGATGTCGGCGGCCGAGAACATCGAGCTGCCGATGCTCCTCGCCGGCGTCGATCCCGGCGATCGCAGGCGCCGGGTCAGTGAAGTCATGGCGTCTTTTGGCATTGCCAACCGGGCCAGGCACCGTCCGGACCAGCTGTCCGGCGGTCAGCGGCAGCGGGTGGCCATCGCCAGGGCGGTGATCATGCACCCCCGTATCCTGCTGGCCGACGAGCCCACCGGCAACCTTGACCGGATATCAGGCGGAGAGGTCATCGATATCCTCGAGGAACTCAATCGCCAGGGGATCACCCTGATCATGGTGACCCATGACCCGGAATTGGGCAGACGGGCAGGCAGGCGGATCAGGATGGTCGACGGGCGCATAGAATCAGATTCCTGACGGCGGAGAAAATGCCCATGTACCTGCGCGACATCATCGCTTTCGGCCTCCGGGCCTCCCTCGGCTATCCGGCGAGGACCCTGCTGATGCTGCTGGCCATGGCCATCGGCGTCGGTTCGGTGGTCATCCTGTCGGCACTTGGCGAAAGCGCGCGTCAGTACGTGATCGGCCAGTTTTCCTCCCTCGGCACCAACCTGCTGATCATCCTGCCCGGCCGTTCGGAAACGGTGGGCGGACCGCCGCCGATGCTTGGCATCACTCCCCGCGACCTGACCCTTGACGATGCCCTGGCGCTGACCCGTTCGGCAGCCATCCGTCACGTGGCGCCGATCATTGTCGGTGCGGCGCCGGTTTCGGCAGGGGTGCGGGAAAGGGAGACCTCCGTCATCGGCTCGACGCCGGCACTGCTGCCGGTCCGCCAACTGGAGATGGCGCAGGGTCGCTTTCTCCCGGAGGGGGACCCGTTCCGGGCAACGGCGGTCTGCGTCCTCGGCCACCAGATCAGGGCGGAGCTGTTCGGCACGGCTGCAGCGGTCGGCGAGTCGGTCCGTATCGGTGACCGCCGTTTCAGGGTGATCGGGGTGCTGGCGGAGAAGGGCGAGTCGGTGGGGATGGACATGGGGGACATCGTCGTCGTGCCGGTGGCCGCGGCCCAGTCGCTGTTCAACACCTCGGCCCTGTTCCGGATCATGGTCGAAGCCAACGGTCGGGACAGCATCGCCAGGGCCAGGAAGACGATCACCGCCATCATCCGCGACAGGCACGACGGCGAGGACGACGTCACTGTCATCACTCAGGATGCGGTGCTGGCAACCTTCGACAGGATCTTCGTCGCCCTTACCCTGACGGTTGCCGGTATCGCCGCCATCAGCCTGGCGGTGGCCGGCATCCTGATCATGAACGTGATGCTGATCGCTGTTTCCCAGCGTCGTTCCGAGGTCGGGCTGCTCAAGGCCATCGGCGCGCCCGGCGGCCGGATCATGCTGCTGTTTCTCGCCGAATCGGCACTGCTGTCACTGGCCGGCGCTGCCGCAGGCCTTGTCCTGGCCGCGGCCGGAGTGTGGCTGCTGGGCCGGCTTTTTCCCGATTTCCCGCTGACCGCGCCGCTCTGGTCGCTGGCCGCGGCGGTGGGTGTATCGCTTGTCACCGGCCTTGTTTTCGGGGCGCTGCCGGCGCGACGGGCAGCCCGGCTCGACCCGGTCGAGTCGCTGTCGCGCAGGTGATGCGATGATGCTGCGCGACCTGATCCGGCTTTCGCTGTCTTCCCTCGCCGACCAGCGAATGCGCAGTTTTCTCACCATCCTCGGCATCGCCGTCGGCATTGCCTCGGTGGTGCTGCTGACCTCCATCGGTGAAGGGGTCAGGCGCTTAATGCTCACCGAGTTCACCCA
>CAYYWK010000091.1:0-8330 GCA_964475345.1 uncultured Desulfobulbus sp. | reverse complement strand
TCTCCCCGGAGGTTCAGACCGCCTGCCGGGCCAGCCCGCTGCTCAGGCAGCTGCCGGTGGCCGCCGCCGAACTGATCGACCGGGCCGGGCTGCGTTCGGTGGAAAACAAGCCTGGCATGCCCGACTATCTCAGCGAGCTGGACACCGGGGTCACCGCCCTGCTGGTGGAAACCCGGGCCGAATCGGATGAACAGCTGGACGGCCAGATCGCGGCGATCACCACCGCCCTCGCCGATCTGCCCACCGTCCGGCCGATCGTCTTCACCGCCGTTCCGGCCGAGTACAACGCCCTGTGGAAGATCCGCAAAGGCCTGTTCCCTGCGGTGGGGGCGGTCCGTCAGACCGGCACCACGGTCATCATCGAGGACGTCGCCTTCCCCGGCGAGCACCTCGCCGACGCCGCCCTCGACCTGCAGCACCTGTTCGGCAAGTACGGCTACCATGAGGCGATCATCTTCGGCCATGCCCTGGAAGGCAACCTCCATTTCGTCTTCACCCAGGATTTCGGCAACGACACCGAGGTTCACCGCTATCGCGACTTCATGGACGAGGTGGTGCGGCTGGTGGTGGAAAAATACGACGGTTCGCTGAAGGCGGAACACGGCACCGGCCGCAACATGGCCCCCTTCGTCGAGAAGGAGTGGGGCAAGGAGGCCTTCGCCCTGATGCGCGAGATCAAGCACCTCTTCGACCCCCACGACCTGCTCAACCCCGGCGTCATCCTCAACCCGGATCCACTGGCCCATATCAAGGACCTCAAACCGCTGCCGGCAACCCACGAAATCGTCGACAAGTGTATCGAATGCGGCTTCTGCGAGCCGGTCTGCCCGTCGAAGGATCTCAGTTTCACCCCCCGTCAGCGTATAGCGGGCCGCCGTGAGATCAGCCGGCGGATGAAAGCCGGCCTCGACCCGAAAATGGTCGGCAAGCTGGTGAAGGCCTACCGCTACCCCGGCCGCGACACCTGCGCCGCCGACAGCCTCTGCGCCACCCGCTGCCCGGTGGGCATCGACACCGGCAAGCTGGTCAAGACCCTGCGCGAAGAAGCCAACGGCAAGCTCGGCAACCGGGTAGCCGACTGGGTGGCCGACCATTTCGACGGGGTGGCGAAAAGCATCAGCACCACGCTGAATGCAGTCGACACGGTCCACCGGACCACCGGTACTCCCTTCATGGAAACCGCCTCGCGACTGGCCCGGGCCGCGACCTTCAACCAGCTGCCGCTGTGGAACCGGGAGATGCCCGCCGGGGTGCCGCGCGAGGCCTTGAGTGTCACCGCCGGCGGCTCGCTGCCGGTCGTCTATTTCCCAAGCTGCGCCAGCCGCTCGATGAGCGGGCCCGCCCGTGAGGAGAGCGTCCGCGACAGTCTGCCGGCAGTCACCCGCTCGCTGCTCGCCAAGGCCGACTGCCGCATCGTCTACCCGCCCGACCTCGACCGGCTGTGCTGCGGGCAGGCCTTCGAGAGCAAGGGCTTCATGGCCCAGGCCGACCGCAAGGCGCAGGAACTCTCCGATGCCCTGCTGACCGCTTCGGACAGCGGCGCCCTTCCGGTGCTCTGCGACACCAGCCCCTGCCTGTACCGGATGAAGGCCACCCTCGACCCGCGCCTGCAGCTGTTCGAACCGATCGAATTCGTCCTGCTTTTCCTGATGGAACGGCTGCATTTCACCCGTCTCGAGATGAAAATCGCCCTCCATCCCACCTGTTCCACCCGCAAGATGGGCCTGGAAGGCAGGCTCGAGGAACTGGCAAGGGCCTGCGCGACGGAAGTGGTGATGCCGGCGGACATCTACTGCTGCGGCTTCGCCGGCGATCGCGGTTTCAATTTCCCTGAACTGAACGCCGCCGCCCTGAGGGACCTGCGGGACCATGTCTGCTCCTGCGAGGCCGGCTACTCGACGAGCAAGACCTGCGAAATCGGACTGTCGCTGCACAGCGGCATCCCCTACCGCTCCATCCTCCACCTGGTCGATGCGGCCTGCAGGAGTCTGCGCTGATGGGCTTGGGCCTTGTTTTTTGTGCCGGATAATCCTACATTTTCAAGATTGACACACCGCTTGCACGCGGCGTGCCCCGTCTTACGGGCTGGCCGGAAGACGACCAGAGTTGCGGCACCAGACAATGGAGGACAGACGTTCATGGACTTCATGAAAATGAGATCGCGTCAGCAGCGGCAGGCAACGGACATGGAGAGATCGCTGCGCCTTATTGCCGTCTTTCTCGCCGTCGCACTGCTTTCCTCCCTGCCGGTGCAGGCCGCACAGCCGCTGCGCATCGCCGCGATATTTTCCGAAACCGGCATCGCCGCTTCCCACAACGCCCCGCTGGTGACCATGACGAAGCTGGCGGTCACCGAGATCAACGCCAGAGGCGGCCTTTTGGGACGCCGGCTCGAACTGGTCATTATCGACAACCAAAGCACGCCGATCGGGGCGACGATGGCGGCCAAGAAGGCCGTCGAACTCGGGGTGGTCGCCGTCATCGGCGCACACTGGAGTTCGCATTCGCTGGCAATGGCGCCCATCCTACAGAAGGCCGGCATCCCGATGATCAGCCCCGGCTCGACCAACCCGGAAGTGACCCTCACCGGTAACTTCATCTTCCGCGCCTGCTTTCTCGATTCCTTCCAGGGCATGGCCATGGCCCGTTTCGCCCGCGACGAGCTGAAGGCCGAGTCGGCCGTGGTGCTGCGCAATATCGACGAGGCTTACAGCATCATGCTGGCCGATTTCTTTCTCGACGCCTTCCGGAAACAGGGCGGAACCGTCCTCGCCGACCTCGAGTACCGCGGCAACGCCATCGACTTCCAGTCCGCCATTTCCCGGATCAAGGAACTTGCCCCCGACATTGTCTACCTCCCCGGCTATACCCGGGACAGCGGCCTGATGATCAAACAGGCGAGGAGCATGGGAATCTCCGCAATCTTCCTTGGCGGTGACGCCTGGGACGAGATCGAGCAGTTCGCCGGAGCCAGCATCGACGGCAGCTACCAGTCGGCCCCCTGGCACCCGGAAGTGCCCTACCAGCCCAGTCGCGAGCTGCAACGGCTGTACCGCCGGCATTTCAGTGCCCCGATCACCAACCTCAGCGCTCCGTTGGCATACGACGCCGTCAACCTGCTGGCCGAGGCAATCCGCCGGGCCGGCTCCGCCGACCCGGCCAGGGTCCGCAACGCCCTGGCGAGACTGGAAAATTTCCAGGGGGCGACGGGTACCTTCACCTTCGATGACAACGGTGATCCCAGAAACAAGAAGGTCATCATCATCAGGTTTGAGGATGGCAACCGGACCTTTTACAAAGCGATCTCGCCATGATCCCCACCGCAATGCACCATCACTCTGATGCTGGAGACCCTGCGCTGATGAGCAGACTGCAGTCCCTGCTGCTGGCTGCAGTCTGCTCCTGCCTCGCCGTGATCCCTGCCGCCGCAGTCGCGGCAGAAAGCGAGGCGATCGCGGTTGCCGCCATTTTTTCCCGGACCGGCCAGGCCGCAGCCTCGAACAGGACCGTTTTGAACGGGGTGCAACTGGCCATAGACGAAATCAACGATCACGGCGGGGTCCTCGGCCGGCCTCTGCAACTGCTGGTCCTCGACAACCAGAGCACCCCGATAGGCTCGAGCGTTGCCGCCCGCCTCGCGGTCGACAGCGGGGTCTCAGCAATCATCGGTGCCTCGTGGAGCTCGCATTCTCTGGCCATCGCCCAGATCGCCCAGCAGTACCGGATCCCGATGATCTCCCCGCTGTCGACGGTGCCGAAACTGACGGCGGTCGGCGACATGATCTTCCGGATCTGCTTCACCGACGACTTCCAGGGCCGGATGCTGGCACGTTTCGTCTTCCATGATCTCGACAGCCGCAGCGCCAAGGTCTTCGTCGATCTCACCAGCGACTACAGCATGGAACTGGCCCGGGTCTTCAGCGAGCATTTCCGGCAGCTGGGTGGAATCATCGTCCGGGAAATCGAGTACAAGTCCAATCAGCTGTCCTATGACCAGCAGCTCGACGCCGCCCTTTCCGGACACAGCGATGCGGTAGTCCTCACCGGCTACGAAGAGTCCGGTTTTATCGCGGCACAACTCCAGGACAGAGGCCTGCAGGCGGCAGTCATCGGCGGTGACGGCTGGGGTGATGGGGATTTCTACGCCCTGGGCGGCAACCGGCTGAAGAAGGCCTATTTCTTCACCCATTGGGCCAGGGAATGGGACAACCCCCACTCCCGCCGCTTCGTTCAGAGTTATGGACAGAAGGGACCGATAACCTTCGGCACGGCTCTGGGGTACGACGCCGTGCACGTGCTGGCCGCCGCCATCGTCAGGGCCGGCAGCAGCGACCGCGAAAAAATCCGCGGGGCCCTCTCCGGCAGCATCCTCCCCGGAGGCGTCACCGGCGATATCGCCCTCGATGGCCAGGGTGACCCGATCGGCAAGAACATCTTCGTCATCGAGATCGAGAACGGCATCCCCTCTTTTCTTAAAACGCTCTCCGCGCAGCAATGAAGATGGCACCCCGATGAAAAGACTCAGCCTGCCGCGCAAGATCAACACCGCCATCCTGGTCACCGCCATCGTCATCGCCGCGGTCTTCCTGGTCGTTCTCTACCCCGTCGTCCACAAAAGGCAGGTCAAGGAGATCGAGAGGATCACCCTGCTGCTCGACACCATCTACAAGCAGAAGCACAACGACCTGGCCAACGAGATGTTCGCCCGTCAGGATCGGGCCCTCAAGGCCACCCTGGGCGAGATCAAGGTCATCCGCGGCGAAATCGTCAACGTCTGCCTCTTCGAGTTGCAGGGCTCCCAGCTGCTCTGTGCCCAGAAACAGCCGCAGCCGCCCGTCGACAGGCAGGCGTTCGCCGGCTTGCGCCGACAGCCTGTGTTTCAGCAACTCAGCGCCGACGGACTGCCCATCGGCACCTACCTCAACAGCATCGAGGTGATCGGCGAACCGATCGGCGTTCTGGCCATCCACTATGACCTCTCCTCCATCGAGCAGGAAGGACGTGCCCTGTTCACGGTCTTTTTCATGCTGCTGCTGGCCACCATCGTCATCATTGCCCTGCTGCAGAACATCTTCCTCTCCCAGGCGGTCATCCGGCCGGTGTCGATGCTGCGCAACGCCATCCGCCGCGTCGAGGAAGGCCACCTCGGCGAAACGGTCAGACTGCCCTGGCGGGACGAGATCGGGGAGATGGGCGAGGCCTTCAACGACATGTCGCTGCAACTGCTGATCAGCAAGGAAGATCTCAAGAGGGCCGAGAAAAAGTACCGGGATATCTTCGAACAGTCCATCGAGGGCATCTTCCAGACCACGGCCGACCACAGCCGTTTCATCACCGTCAATCCCTCGCTGGCGCAGATCCTGGGTTTTTCCTCCCCGGACGAGTTGCTGGAGTCGGTGAGCAACATCAGCAGCCAGCTTTTCCTCTCGGCAGAAGACTGGCAGCATTACCGTCGTGAATTCTCGGCGGAGGGCCGGCTGGTCGGCTTCGAAACCGGGCTGCGGCGCCGCGACGGCCAGGCGATCTGGGTGTCGATCTCCGTCCGTCGAGCCCTCGACAGCGATGGCCAGCATGTCCACGACGAGGGCTTTATCGTCGACATCACCGAGCGGCGACAGCGCGAACGGGCGGAACGGGAAAAGGAGGCGGCCGAGGCGGCCAACCGGGCCAAGAGCGAATTCCTGGCCAAGATGAGTCATGAAATCCGCACTCCCCTCAACGCCATCATGGGTTTCACGGAAATACTCGAGTCCGGGCTGGAAGACCAGCAGACCAGGCACTATGCCCAGATCATCAAGGAGGCCGGCGGCAACCTGCTGCAACTGATCAACGACATCCTCGACCTCTCCAAGATCGAGGCAGGCAGGATGGAACTCCAGGCCGGCGAGGTCGACATCCGCCAGCTGCTCCGGCAGCTGACCGACATCTTCTCCGGCCACTCCCTGCAGAAAGGCCTTGAAATACGCTGGCTGGTCGGCCCTGATGTCCCCCGCTACCTGATGCTGGATGTGGTCAGGGTCCGGCAGATTCTCTTCAACCTGATCGGCAATGCGGTCAAGTTCACCGAGCGGGGCCATGTCGAGGTGCAGGTGGCGGCCGCCGCGGCGGAACGGCCGGAAGCCATTGACCTGGAAATCAGCGTCTCGGACAGCGGCATCGGTATCGGCGATGAAGCCAGGCAGCAGATTTTCGAGGCCTTCCGGCAGCACCACGGCAATCACCAGACCAGCATCGAGGGCAGCGGCCTGGGACTGACCATTTCAAAAAGCCTGGCCGAGGCCATGGGTGGCAGCATTTCCTGCGAAAGCCAGGTCGACCGCGGCAGCGTTTTCACCGTCCGCCTGCCCGGCATCATGCGAGCGTCCTCCGCACCAGACGGTCAAGCCGACGCCGGCCGTGCGACAGACACCCGCCACATTTTCTTCAGCGAGGCGACCGTGCTGATCGCCGACGACCTGGAAATCAACCGCAAGTTGCTGAAGGCCGCCTTCACCGGCAGCCCTGTCCAGATCATCGAAGCGGCGGACGGCCATGCGGCGGTCAGGCTGGCAGGCGAGCACCGGCCGGACCTGATCCTGATGGATATCAGGATGCCAGGGGTCAACGGCCACCAGGCTTTCACCGAGATCCGCAGGCAGCCGGAGATGCGGCAGACGCCGATCATCGCCCTGACCGCCTCAGGCATGCCGGAGGATATCCGGTCGATCCGCCAGACAGGCTTTGACGACTACCTGATCCGCCCGTTCAGCATCGGACAGCTGAAGGAAACCATCTCCAGGCACTTCGGGGGCGACCGGCTTCGCCAGGAGCTGCCTGCCCTGCCGGCGGACAGGCCGGCCCATATCGCCCGCCCCTCCTATCTTCACGACTGGCAATGTCCGGCCGACATCGCCCTCCGCCTCGAGGAACTGTACGAGCAGCAGTGGCGGACCATCCGGCGGACCCAGCGCCTGCCCGACATCCGGGCCTTCTCGGAAAGTATCCTGGAAATCGGCAGGCAACAAGAACTCGAACCCCTCACGACCTACGGACAGGCACTTGCCGAGTATGTCGCCACCTTCGACATCGAGCACATCCAGAAAACGCTCGACAACTTCCCGGAAATGCTCAGGATGAGGCACCCATGATGGCCGCAACGCCGCACCAGAAACAGAAGGAGGCCCGGCACCGATGAAGCCCAACGTCCTCATCGTCGACGACATCCATCGCAACATCCAGATACTGGCCACTGTGCTTGAACGGTCGGGATACGCTGTATCTTTTGCGCTTTCGGGCCAGCAGGCCATCGACATCCTCGAAAACGGGGGTTGCGACCTCATCCTGCTCGACGTGATGATGCCGGTTATGAACGGCTACGAGACCTGCCGGCGGATCAGGACGATTCCCGGCCGGGAGAATCTGCCGATCATATTCCTCACCGCCCGCAGCGAACAGAAGGACATCAACATGGGGTTCGAGGCCGGCGCTGTCGACTACCTGACCAAACCCTGCAACACGGCGGAACTGCTGGCCAGGGTCGGCACCCATGTCCAGCTCAAACGGATGCGGGACCTCCTTGAGGAACGCAACCGCAAACTGCAGGAGCAGAACGGTGAACTGGCGCGGTTAAACGGGGAACTGGCGGAGACCCTGGAAAAGATCAAGGTCCTCGAAGGCATCCTGCCGATCTGCTCCTTCTGCAAGAAGATCCGCGACGACAAGGGCTACTGGAGCCAGGTGGAATCCTACATCACCAGGCACTCCAAAGCGATGTTCAGCCACAGCGTATGCCCGGAATGCGCCAGAGACAACTACCCGGAGATATTCCATAAATAATGTCAATTCCGAGATAAACGCCAGCTTCCTAGCTCTCCCGCAGCCATTCGAGCATCGGCTCGATCCACTCCCGGCGCGGCTGATAGATCAGGCCATGGCCGAGACCCAGATCAAGGACGATCTCCCGGAACCGGCCCTGCCCCTCGGAGCGCTGAAAGAAAAGGGCCGGAGTGATCGACAGGGTGTCCGACCGGTCATGGATCGACAGGACATTACCCCAGAGCCTGAGTTTTTCGTCCTGCAGGCATTTCTCGAAGAGGCCGGAGAGGAAGACGGAGTTGACCGCCTGTTCCCTGAGCAGGGCCGAGACATAGGCGGCGATGATGCCGCCCTTCGAGGCACCGACGACGGTGATCGCCGCCTGCGGCACACCACCGGCAAGCAGCTGTCTGACCTGACCGGCAACCTTTTCGGCGTAGGGACCGACCCTGGTACCCTTCTCCCTGGCCTCGCTGACGACGGCAAAGCCCTCGGCCGCCTGCGCCTGGAGGATCAGCTCGTATTCATAATAGCCG
>CAYYWK010000090.1:0-8436 GCA_964475345.1 uncultured Desulfobulbus sp. | reverse complement strand
CGGCAAAGCTACGTGGTGCTCAGGAAAAGATGGAGGCATTCCGTCCTTACACGCAGAAATTCAATGAGGCCATGTCGAATTTGTCCGGAGGCGCTACAACAGATCAGTTCCCCCTCATGGAAAAGAGGGAGGTTAAAACTGTTGAGTTGGTGGCTGTAACTTCTGACAGAGGACTATGCGGTTCCTATAATGCGAATATCATAAAACTCGCCTTGAGAAAGGCGAAAGCCTATGAAGAGGAAGGGAAAAAAGTAACCTTCGTCTGCGTCGGGAAAAAAGGGTTTCAGGCGCTCAACAAAACAGGCAAAGTCAGGAAAAGGTATACGGACATCATGGCCAGCTTCCAGATGTTCAATGCCCGCGAGGTTGCAACCGACCTGGCCGATAACTTCCTTAAAGGAAACAGCGATAAAGTCGAGATACTCTATGGAGAGTTCCGGTCGGTGGCTGTTCAGGTCCCTACATTCTCCGCGTTTCTTCCGGTTCAACCAGTAGATTCCGCTGACAAGTCTTCGACCAAGAAGATTTCGGGCGATTATATCTATGAGCCATCCACTGAAGAGATAATGGATGTACTGCAGCCACTGTATCTCAACGTTATCGTCTATCAGGCCATGCTGGAAGTCGGGGCAAGCGAGCATGCCGCGCGAATGACTGCTATGGATAATGCGACCAGCGCCTGCAAGGATATCGTCGCCAATCTGACCATTGTCTACAACAAGGCTCGCCAGGCCGCTGTTACCAACGAATTGATGGATATTGTGGGCGGCGCCGAGGCCCTGAAATAACAATCGATATTTGCAAATCACATACATCTAAGGAGGGGTAAGGCCCTATGAGTGGACAAAAAATTGGAAAAGTTACACAGGTAATCGGTCCTGTTGTCGACGTGGAATTTGAGGCAGGCAATCTTCCCAATATCATGAATGCGTGTTTTGTCAGCAACCCTGGCATCTCAGCAGAACCGGACAATCTTGTTATTGAGGTGGCTCAGCATCTAGGTGACAATGTATGCCGGTGCGTGGCTATGGACCAGACAGATGGTCTCGTTCGTGGACTTGAAGTACGCGATTCAGGCAAGGCGATCACGATACCCGTAGGTGCGCCGGCTCTTGGACGTATCATGAATGTTGTCGGGCGCCCTGTCGACGGTTTGGGCCCTATCACTTCAGATAAATCCATGCCAATTCATCGCGATGCACCTCTATTCACAGAGCAGGACACCGAGGTTCGGGTACTTGAGACCGGCATCAAGGTTATCGACCTGCTGGTTCCATTCCCACTTGGCGGCAAGATGGGACTGTTTGGCGGTGCTGGATGCGGCAAGACTGTTATCATGATGGAAATGGTTAACAACATCGCCATGCATCACGGTGGTATCTCCGTATTCTGTGGTGTAGGTGAGCGGACCCGTGAAGGGAACGATCTGTACCATGAAATGAAGGAGTCCGGAGTACTTCCCAAGGCAGCCCTGGTGTATGGCCAGATGACCGAACCGCCAGGGGCACGTGCCCGTGTCGCTCTTACCGGCTTGACTGCTGCTGAATATTTCCGTGATGTGGAAGGACAGGATGTTCTCTTCTTCGTTGACAACATCTTCCGCTTCACCCAGGCAGGCTCGGAAGTTTCGGCTCTGCTTGGTCGTATTCCTTCAGCCGTTGGTTATCAGCCTACTCTGGCAACAGACCTTGGTGCTCTGCAGGAGCGAATCACCTCCACTACCAAGGGTTCCATTACTGCCGTTCAATGCGTGTACGTCCCTGCAGACGACCTGACCGACCCTGCACCGGCCACAACATTTGCCCATCTTGATGGAACTGTTGTTTTGTCGAGGCAGATCTCAGAGCTTGGTATCTATCCGGCGGTTGACCCCTTGGATTCTACGTCCCGCATCCTCGATCCCAACGTCATTGGCGAGGAGCACTATCGGGTTGCCCGCGGAGTGCAGGTTTCTCTCCAGAAGTATAAGGATCTCCAGGACATCATCGCCATTCTTGGGATGGACGAGTTGTCTGAGGAGGATCAGCTCCTGGTAGCCAGGGCCAGGAAGATACAGAGGTATCTCTCCCAGCCCTTTACTGTCGCCGAAGTATTTACCGGTATGGCCGGTAAATTCGTCAAAGTCGCAGACACAGTGCAGGGTTTCAAAGAGATCTTAGAGGGCAAGCACGACGATCTGAATGAGAACTCCTTCTATATGGTTGGTTCGATAGACGAAGCCGTAGCAAAGGACGCAAAGGCTAAGGCTCAATCCTAATCAAAAAGGGTAAATTTCATGGCACAACAGATAAGACTGGAGGTTGTAACTCCTAAAGGTGCTGTTGTTAGCGAAGATGTCGATATCGTTAATGCGCCGGGGTATGGGGGTGACTTTGGTGTGCTAGCAAATCATGCACCTTTTTTATCAACGATAAAGATTGGGACACTGACATACGAGCAAGGCCGCAAACGCGAAACCCTGATGGTGAGTGGCGGATTCTGTGAAGTGTCGAACAACAAGATCACCTTTCTTGTTGAGAGTGCCGAATTTGGCAGTGAAATAGATGTGGATAGGGCAATGCGGGCAAAGGAGCGTGCAGAGAAGCGGTTAGCTCAAGCAGTCCAGCATGATGAAGCATTCAACCGGGCGAGAGCAGAGGCGGCACTCAAACGCGCACTCGCTCGAATAAAAACAGCAAAGTCTGCCTGAAATCTCAGGCGGCAGGGTATACAACGGCCATCCTTGAAAGGGTGGCCGTTTTTTTTTGATCTGACTGGATCTCACAGACGTGCAGTGTTGGTTTTTACATAGGCAGAAATACCATTTGCGATTTCACTGGCAACTGAGTCGAGATAATGGGCGTTCTTGAGGTTTTCTGCCTCCTCTTTGTTGCTGATAAATGCGATTTCGATCAGGATTGAAGGCATCTGCGCCCCAATAAGAACGTAAAAGGGCGCCTGTTTTACCCCGAGATTCTTGATCTCTCCAAATTTTTTGCCACTGAGCCCGGTGAGCACGGTTGAATGAACCAGCTCAGCAAGCCGGGAGGACTCGTCGATTTTCGAATTCTTCAGGATATCCGAAAGGATCCCTTCCAGATCGCTGATCTGGTGAGTCGATGTCGCATTTTCCATTGCCGCTACACGCATTGCCTCTGCATTGGTACTCAGGTTGAGAAAATACGTTTCCAGACCTTTTGAATCGGCAGATTGGTGGGCATTGAGATGCAGTGAAATAAAGAGATCGGCTTCTTCCGTATTCGCTATTGCCGTGCGTTCTTCAAGTGTGAGAAAGGAATCGTCATTTCTCGTGAGGATGACTTCACAGTTCAGGAGATGCTGGAGCTTTGGCCTGAGTTTCTGGGCAATTTCAAGGACAATATCCTTTTCGAGCATCTGATTGGCCATTGCTCCAGGATCTTTTCCTCCGTGGCCTGGATCGATGACAATTTTGCGCACCCCGAGCCCAAGCTGCTGCGCAAGCGAGAGCTTGCCTTGCGGTTCATTGGCAACAGCCTCTTCCTTTGGAGGAGGAGGCTGCCGCCGGACGACCTTTTTGGATCGGGTGTTTTTCAGGCTGATTGGCGGTGAGGGTAATTTCTCAGACTGTCCGGTTTGTGCCGAACTTGTCACATTTGCCTGCTCAGCCGAATTTGGGGAAGGCGAAGCCTTTGACTTTTTGAGGTCAGCCTGGTCGAGTTGCTGCGTGGCTACCTTGGCCTGTTTCTTCCCATACACATCGATAATGATGCGGAAGGGGTTGGGCAGACTGAAAATCTTGTATGATTCAATTGCGGTGACATCGAGATTGACTCTGACTGAATCTGTGCGGATCTGCTCGACTCGCAGTTGCTTGAGCAGACCTTCCTCAACCGCGATCTTCCTGCGCAGTTCAGGAGAGATATAGGTGCTCTGAAAGTCGATATAGAGGTTATCAGCCTCTTTTGGCTGTTTGCGAACAAGCGTATCTGTATACGTGACGGGATTGTCTGCCATGACGACGACGCGCACGTAATCTGGTGACGACCAGAATTTCACTGGCTGGATGGTCGTCAACTGGTGGCTTTGCGAACTGCCGACAAGGGTTCGGGGCAGAGGAAGGTCATAATCCCTTGAGAGAACCTTCAACTTCTCGGCAGCTTTGGAGTGCATATCACTGCCGGCATATTGCGATACGATGCGCTCAAGGTTGGCTGACGCCTTTTTGGGGTCATTCTTCAACTTGAAGTAAATCTGAGATTCAGCATACAGTGCATCATCAGCGAGGTAATGGTCTGGGAACAGTCTGTATGTGTCTTTGTAATACGAAATTGATTCATCAAGATCGATTCCTAACTTGAAGCGTTCATACATTTGAAGATACATGCCGCCGAGCATATACAGGCATGCAGGTGCATGTTCAGACCTGGGGTGCAGCAAATAGATCTTCCTGAAATTGCGTGTTCCTTTCAGCCAGTTATCTCGTGACCGTGCGAGGGTGTTGTTGCTTTCGAGCTGGTTGAAATAGAATTTCGCCTGGTCGTACATCTGGCTGGAAGAGAGAGCTCGTCCTGATTCGGGTGGAAAAGCTCCCGGTGCATCAGCTCCTTGCACGAAGAGGGGTGCCGAAGTCAGGAAGCCGGCGATGAACACCAGGGAGAAAAAAAATCGCAGCATGAGCTATAGATCAGACAATATCGTGAAAATGACTGTGGTTTTGAAGGAAATGAGAAATGAGCCTGCAGAAAATACCACACATACTATACAGAAAACAGATTTGTATGGCAAATTAAATAGATGGGTAATTTGCAGGGTTCAAGGCATCATTTGCCGTCTTCCGACTGTTTGCAGAGTTCCCGTAGCATATACAAGGCATCCAATGCCTGTCGCGGAGTCAGGTCATCAATTGACAGGTCCTGAAGATACGCCCTGACGGTATCGGGTTGTTTCTGGAACAGCGGCAGCTGGTTGGGATGGACCTTTCTCTTCTGTTTGCGAGGTTTTTTGCTCTTGGCAAAATATGGATCCCCTTTGAGGTCGAACTCGCTCTGTTCGATATTCTTCAAAATTTCTTCGGCCCTCTCGATAACATGAGGGGGTACTCCGGCAAGACCGGCAACCTGGATGCCGTAACTGCGGTTCGTCCCTCCTTCGACCAGCTTGTGAAGAAATATGATGGTATCGTTCCATTCTCTTACCGCAACTGAGAAGTTTTTCACGCGCTCCTGGGTCAGGGCGAGGTCAATCAGTTCGTGGTAATGGGTTGCAAAGAGCGTCTTGACGCCTTTGTCATCTTTCTGGGCCAGATCCTCGGCCACGGCCCATGCAATTGAAAGCCCATCGTAGGTCGAAGTGCCGCGGCCTATCTCATCGAGAAGGACAAGGCTGCGGGGCGTTGCGTTATTGAGGATATTGGCCGTTTCGCTCATCTCGACCATGAACGTTGATTGGCCCCGGCGGAGATCGTCCATGGCCCCGACCCGGGTAAAAATTCGGTCGACTAGGCCGATCCTGGCGTAGTCGGCCGGAACAAAGCTGCCCATCTGGGCCATCAGCACGATAAGCGCTGTCTGTCTGAGAATTGTCGACTTTCCGGCCATGTTTGGCCCGGTGATGATGAGAACCTCCTGTTCGGTCTGGTCGAGTTCAATGTCGTTGGGCACGAACTTCCCTTTCGCCATGCTTCGTTCAATGACGGGATGGCGCCCCTCCCTGATCTGCAGTACATCCGACTCGTCGATAACCGGCCTGATATACGAGTGTTTACGGGCTGTTTCGGCGAGGGAGCACAGGAAGTCGAGGTGGGCCAGCGCCTGGGCCGTCTTGAGGATACGGCTGCTCTCCCGGGCGAGATGCTCCCGTATTTCACAGAACAGACGGTATTCAAGATCAAGGCGACGTTCTTCGGCACTGAGCACCTTGCTTTCAAACTCTTTCAGTTCCGGGGTAATGAAGCGCTCGGCGTTGACCAGGGTCTGCTTCCGGATGTAATCGGCCGGCACCTTGTCGCAGTGGATCTTGCTGACTTCCAGGTAATAGCCGAACACTTTATTGTAGCCGATCTTGAGCTTGGGGATTCCGGAGTTTTCGCGCTCTTTCGCCTCCACCGAGAGTATCATCTGCCTGCCGTTTCTCTGGATATCGATGAGTTCATCCAACTCGGCGTTGTATCCTTCTCTGATCAGATTGCCATCCCGCAGGGAAAGGGGCGCTTCCGGGTTAACAGCCTCGGAGAGAAGCACGTGGAGATCGGCAAGGGGGTCAAGTTCGTCAGTCAACCGTTCGATGGTTGCTGCTTTGCACCTCAGGAGGGAATCGATCAACTCCGGCAGGATGGCGATCGAATCGCGGAGCGCGAGCAGGTCGCGGCCGTTGCAGGACCCCAGCATGATCCGGCCATTGAGCCGTTCAAGATCGTACACCCGATCGAGAAGCGCGCGCAGCTGCTCGCGAAGCGTATTGTCATGATGGAAGAAGGAAACGGCTTCAAGGCGTTCATCGATCAACGCAATATCCTGCAGGGGAAACAACAGGTTGTGTTTCAGCAGCCGCGCCCCCATCGGCGTGCAGGTCTGATCGAGGGCGGCTAGGAGGCTCCCTTCCCGTTTGCCGCCGATGATGGTCTGGGTGAGTTCGAGATTTCTTCTGGAGGCATCGTCAATCTGCAGAAAATCGGAGAGCTCGAGCGGGGTGAGTTTCTCGATGTGGTCGATGGCGGCCTTCTGGGTTTCCCGGACATATTCGAGGAGGACTGCCGCAGCGGGGATGCCACAGGCAAGGTCTCCGCAGCCGAAGCCGTCCAGGGTGGCCACCCGGAAATGCTCAAAGAGGGACTCGATGGCTGTCTGGAGAGTATAGCAGCGGGAATGCCGTTCGGTGATGCAGATACCCGGCAGGAGCGCGACGACAGATTGGAGAAACCGGTCGAGCGAGGTGTTTCCCTCGGCGTTGACAAGAATTTCGGCCGGTGCGAGCCGGGTAATCTGATCCAGGACCAGGCTCCCGGCATCGGTCGTGTCTTCCATCTGGCCGACCAGGCATCTGCCGGTGCTGACATCTAAAAAACACAGGCCGAAGGTTGAGGTCCTCTGCTGCCGCTGGAGGACCACCGAGCACACGTAATTATTGCTCCTGTCGTCGAGGACCTGGCTGTCAGTCACCATGCCGGGCGTCAGGACCCGTATCACTTCCCGTTTGACAATTCCTTTGGCGGTGGCCGGGTCTTCGACCTGTTCGCAGATGGCCACCCGATGCCCGGCTCTGACCATTTTCGCCAGATAGCCGCTGGAGGAATGGAATGGCACGCCGCACATCGGGATGCGGTTTTCTTCCTCCTTGCCACTGCGTGAGGTCAAGGCGATGCCGAGTATCTTCGAGGCGGTGATCGCATCCTCGAAGAACATTTCATAGAAATCGCCCATCCGGTAGAAGAGAATCGCATCGGGGTGCTGTGCTTTGATCTCCAGGTACTGCTGCAGCATCGGGGTCATTTTCACGGGATTTTTCATGCAGTGGCCTGTCGCCGGTTGAGAGGTGTTTGCAGTTCGGTGGAAATCAGGTCAAAGGAGCCGTGTTCGTGCTGCATCTGGATGATGAACCGGGCAGGGGATGCATTCACAGGGGCGATGGCAGTTCATGGATGGCGGCGGATATGCCGTGCTCGCCGAGGGTCAGGATCGCATAGGTGCCAGGAGCGCCGTAACGTCCAGTGCCTGCGAAACTGCCGGGATTGACGAGGAGAATGTTGCCGATTCTGGTGCGTGTCGGCCTGTGGGTATGGCCGAAGACGATGCAGTCGACGGCAGGAAAGAGGTTCAGCAGATGCTCTTCGATGCTTCCCGGAAACCCCGCCCCGTGGCAGACCCCTATGGTGAACGGACCGGCCTGGATGGTCAGGTGCAGTGGGAGAACCGATTGCGTGCGGGCAGTGCACATATTGCCCCTGACAGCATGCACCTCCAGGCCTGAGAAGGCGTCGAGGATGGCCGCATCGATCAGGTCGCCCGCATGGATGATGGCCTGGCAACCGGCAAAGGCCTGGCGAACCTGGCGCTCGAACGCCTCGGAGCAATGATTGAGGTGGGTGTCTGAAAGGACGCCGATACGCTGCATGCAACGCTTCTCCATGGAATACGAAAAGCCCCATTATACCGGTTTGCTCGAACCTGAAACAGGAAAAAGTCGATTCCAGCCGGCTGCGGAGAGCATCGGCTGCATACGGGGCAGAAGTCTTTACGCTTGCGAGGTTGCAACAAAAAAATGTATATTACGTGATTTATCATAACGAGAACCATTTCCTGTGGCTGGCCTTTTGCCGGATATGCCGGAAATGTCACCCCATTCCCATTCGGCCATGCCCGAATACTGACGGAGAGTTGCGATGTACAATGCTTCTGACCTGCGCAAGGGCCTCAAGCTGCAGATTGACGGAAATCCCTATATCATCATCGATTTTGAATTTTCAAAGCCTGGCAAAGG